>NZ_JAGQDB010000035.1:0-23202 GCF_024346495.1 Cyanobium sp. A1C-AMD
CAGAGCACTTATGGGAGCCCTGCTAAATCAAATTGCAGTCGAACGCGACAGTTTTGAATTCAGAAGCTTCTTAATCCCATGTTGCCCAGAGACTCCCTAGGTGAGATCTTTAAAGGGGACTACAGCGTTATCTCCTTCCTGCCACAACATCACTTCCTGTTCCACATGGGCGAGTACCGCTTCACAGCGATTCAGATAGGCGCGGGCTTGTCGGTATAGGCCTGTCATTGCCTCGACATCCAGGTCCGTGGCTTGCAGGGCTGATAAGGCCACTTGTAGGGCGGTGTGGGCTTCGTTGTATGAGAGATCGGCGCCAACGTCTTCGCAGCTTTCATTTTCTTTTGCTTTGCTTGTGGCTTTTGCTTTAGGCATCGTTCAGGGGTTCGCCTCCGGAGCTTGATGTTGAATCTCGCGCACCACGGCGCTCGCCTGCCCATCTGTGAGTTGGGCGATGACTTCGCCGCCTTTTTCAAGTTGCTGCACGGAGCGCACCACAACCCCTTTGTCATCGCGCAGCAGGCAGAAGCCCCTTTTGAGCTGGTGTGCGGGCGATAGTGCTTGCAGCAGCTGCTGGGCATGCCCCAGGGCCTGGCGACGACTGTTCAAAAGGGCGAAGGGATTTACCCCCGCTAGTCGCTCCCGATCCCGAGTGAGTCGCTGACGCTCTCCCTGCAGCCTCAGTTGGATGAGTTGCTGCAGGTGTCTCCCCTGCTGCTGCAGCGTCTGCACCGCTACGCGGTGATCCGGCAACAGGGCCACCAGGGCAGCTGTGGGGGTAGCGGCCCTGTAGTCGGCCACCAGGTCTGCAACGGTGGTGTCATCTTCGTGGCCAATGCCGCTAACTACGGGCACGGGGCAGCTGGCTAGACACCGCGCCAGCTCTTCGTTGTCAAACACGGCTAGGTCTTCGCGGCTACCGCCGCCTCGGCCGATCACGATCGCATCGATACCCAGCTGCACCACTTGGGAACTCAATTTTTCCAGGGTTCGGCAGATGGCTTCGTGTACGGGGCCTTGTACTGGTATTGGCACCACGACCACAGCCGTCGCCGGCCAGCGTTCGGCGCTGGTGCGCAGCATGTCGGCCAACGCAGAGCTCGGACAGCTCGTGAGTAGGGCAATGCGCCTTGGGAAAGCGGGTAGGGGGCGTTTGCGGGCTTGATCCAGCATCCCGTCGAGGGTCAGCCGCTCCCGCACCTGTTCGAACTGACGCAGGACCGAACTCAGGCTTGGCCTGATGTCGAGTGCCTGAACGCAGAGGCTTGCCCGGCTGCTCCAAAAGTTGAGCTTGCCCACCACTACGACCCCGTCTCCGTCCTCGGGAACGAAGCTGAGCTTCGCTAGCTGGGAAGCCCAAACCACTGCCGAAATTGATGCCTGCTCGTCGACCAGGGTCATCCAGAGATGTCCCTTTTTGAGCTGGGGTCTGCTCACGGTTGCGTCAAGCAGAAACCGAGGTGCAAAACCTCGCTCTAGCAGCGATGCGACCGCGCCATTCAGCTCTGTGACGCCGTAGCGCGGTATGCCTGAAAATTCACCGGCCGCAGTCACGGCTGTATCTGCCGGTAGCAGATCCACCAGTAGAGGCTCACCAGGCCTGCTATCAGCGCTACCGATCGCCCAATCGGATGGTCAACGCGGATCAGCCCTGCGACGCAGATCACTAGGGCGCTGCTAAGCAGGCGCGAGCCATCACGACGGTTGTTGACGTAAAAGCGGGCCAAGGCAGCCTTGCCGGAAAGTTCCAGTTTGGGGCAGGCAGGTGCCTTATTGCCCCATGCCCCTCAGGCTCGATGACTCCCCTGTTGCAGCCTTGCTTTGGTAAGGGCCGTCGCCTGGGCTTGGCACGGGTCTTCTGGCCAGGGGTGACGGGGGTAGCGCCCGCGCAGCTCCTTACGCACCTCCGGATAGCTGCGCACCCAGAAGCCTTCTAGATCCTGGGTGATCGCCGCCGGCCGGCCGGCCGGTGTGAGCAGGTGCACGGTCACTGCTAGCTGACCTGAGAGCACCATTGGGTTTGTGCGAGCGCCGAATAGCTCCTGCAGCTTCACCGCCAGCACGGGCTGGCCGCTGCTGTAATCAAGCTTGACTTGGCGGCCAGAGGGCACGGTCAGGGCCACTGGCAGCAGCTGATCGAGTTGGCTACGCAGGCTCCAGGGGGTGTCACCCCAGAGGGCTTCGCCTAGGGGTAGTCCCTGCAGGTCGTCGCGGCTGCGGAGGCCGTTGAGGTGGGGGCCGAGCCATTCATCTAGCTGGTCAAGTAGCTGCTGGGGGCTGCAGTCGGGCCATGGGTCTCCTAGGTGCTGGTGGGCCAGGCTGAGGCGTTGCTGGAGTTGGCGGCTAACGGGATCCCATGGCAGAGCTTCCAGTCCCAGCTGCCGCAGGCCCTCCAGTAGGGCGCTGCGAATCAAGGCCGGTTCTGCTTCGCTCCAGCTGCGGCGCTCAAGCACCAGCGCCCCTAGCCGCAGGGAGCGTTCGCAGCGCACCCGTTGAGCTTCTCCATCCCAGCGCGCCTCCACCGCGATATTTCCTTGCCCGCCGGGCTGCTCCGCCAGTTGCCGCAGTTGCCCGATATCAATGGGGATCGCTAGCTGGATGCGAGCGTCCTGACCCTGGCCGTCAAGCTGGGCCACTGCCAGAGCAGTGCAGGCCACTAGGGGATCGTCTGCATGGAGCACGGCGCCACGGCCGCCACTGAGTAGGTAGCGGCCAGGCTTGCCTGCTCTGGCTAGGGCGAGCCGCTCGGGGTAGGCGGCGGCAACTAGCGCGGCCGCCGCTTCCGACAGGGTTACGGATCGGCCAACCGGCATTGCAGCTGGAGGAATGGAACTGCTACCCCCTAGCTGCCTGACCTGGCGTTGCAGCTTGCTTTGCAGCTGACGCAGCCGGCGCTGGGAGCTATCGCCAGGGCGGTTTTCACCTAGCCAATCAAGCCGCCGCAGCAGGTCACTGCCTGCCTCCTGACGGTTGAGGGGATCGCGCTCGCTCAGCAGCACCGCCAGGCCGCAGGCCAGCTCCAATTGTCCTAGTTGCTCGCCCAGCAGTAGCAGCTGGGCGAGGCGCGGATGCACCCCCAGCTGGGCCAGGCGCTGCCCGTGGCTGTTTAGCCGCCCGCTGGCGGCTAAGGCACCAAGCTGCTCTAGCTGCAGACGGGCCTCCTTCAGGGGTGCAGGCGCTGGTGGGTCTATCCAGTCCAGGTCCCTGCCAAGGGGATCGCCCCACTGGGCCAGTTGCAGGGCCAGGGGCAGGGGATCTACCTCGAGCAACTCCGGTGGATCGAAAGCGGGACGGCGCTGCTGTTCAGCTGGCGACCAGAGGCGCAGGCAGCGACCTGGCCCCAGGCGCCCGGCCCGGCCGGCCCGTTGATCAGCGCTGGCTTGGCTTGCGGGTACGGTAACCAGCCCATCAAGTCCACTTCCGGGATCGAAGCGGTTGCGGCGGCTCAGACCACTGTCGATCACCAGCGTTACCCCGGCCAAGGTGAGGGAACTCTCAGCGATGGAAGTGGCGAGCACCACCTTGCCCGCGGCGCTGCTGGCCGGGCCGATAGCGCGGCTCTGGGCCTCCAGGGGCAGGTTGCCGTGCAGGGAAACGCACTCCACGCCCTGATGGCTGGGCTTTCCCCAGTCGGTGGCGGCGATCGCCCGGCTGCAGTCCTGGATCTCCCTCTGCCCGGGGAGGAAAACCAGCACGGTTTCGCCGTCGCCGCGCGGCTCTAGCCAGTGCTGCTCAAGGGCGCGCACCACCTGTTGCGCCAGCCTTTCGCCTGGTCGCGGTGGCTGGTGGCTGATTGCCACCGGATAGCAACGCCCTTCGCTGGTCAGCACGGTGGCCCCTGGCAACTGCTCCGCCAGCGGGGCCAGGTTGAGGGTGGCAGACATCAGCACCAGCCGTAGCTCTGGCTTCAGCAGCTCCCTGGCCTGACGCACCAGGGCAAGGGATAGGTCGGTGTCGGCGCCGCGCTCGTGGAATTCGTCAAAGATCAGGCAGTCCACCCGATCAAGGCCAGGGTTTGCCTGCAAGCGCCGCAGGAACAGGCCGTCTGTGAGCACCTCCAGTCGAGTGGCGGCTGAGATGCAGGACTCGAGCCGCACGCTGTAGCCAACTTGCTGGCCGAGGGGCTCGCCGAGCTCGGCCGCCAACCTTTGGGCTGCCGCTTTGGCTGCCAGGCGACGTGGTTCCAGCATCCAGATGCGGCCAGATGCGGCACCTGGTTTGCCCGGCTCCAGGTTGAGTCCTGCTAGCAGAGCCAGGGGCACCCGAGTCGTTTTACCTGCCCCAGGGGGTGCCTGGAGCAGCACGGTGGCACCTGGCCTGCATGCTTCGAGCAGCGGCGCTAACAGGCCGTCAATCGGTAGCGGGGGTGTTGGCAGGGGCTGTCCTTGTGGAATCAGCGCACGTGGCGAATGCCATCTACCGGGTGGTAGGCCTCGCCTGTGAGCTCCTCGTAGACGATCGCAGGTAGGCCGGTTTCAAACATGGTTTGCAGGGCCTCCTTGAGGTAAGGATTCCAGCCCCCGGTGCTCACCTTGCCGTGGCGAACAGTCCAGTCCCAAGTGCCTTGCAGGTCCCTGGGGATGCGCCCCTCTCGGTCGCGACGGGCCACGAGATCCTGAGATTCAACCAGGCCTACCAAAATTGGATCCCTGCCGTAGGCAGGGGTGATGCTCAACTCCAGCCGAATCGGATCTTCCTTGATCAGCTTGAGGCGAAAACGAGGTGGCAGTTTGAGACTGGTCAGCACTGCAGCCACTATTCGGGTCCGTTGATCCACCTTCTGTCTCCGCTGAAAAACGCTTGCTCAACGGAGAGCCTATTCAGCTGAGGTCACCTGGGTAAGCAGCTTGCTCGTTGTCGCCGCTGAAGCGGACGGTTAACAGGTCTTCCTGGGTGATCTGACCATCTGAATCAAGCAGCTCCGGATGGATGGTGAGTCTGCCGGTGCGGTCGTGATTGGACCTGATTTCGGGTGCTTGTGCTGCTGGCGTACCCATGGCATCTCGATCACCGGGACGGGGAATGGCGCGGAATCCTTGGCCCATCACCCTGAAGGCTTGCCATAGCAGGGCCACAAAGCAGGCCCCATAGAGCAGGGGTAAAAGCTGGGAGAGCACAGTGTTCATGGCCTTAAAGCTTGACTCAGATGGGTGGTTGCGTGTCGCAATTCCATCATTGCCTGGAGCGAGCCGTTTGGGGATCAACGACTGCAACCTCTCCGGTATTTGCAACCATCCAGGCCCACAGGGTGCTGCAGGCGGCACCGAAGGCGAGAAAAGCAATTAGCAGTCGCCCGGTGTCCATGGATTGAAAGATTTGTTTACCAACATTAGGGCTGATTCTGATCGCCCGTGGCGGCTTTGCTAGGAGGGAAATCCCGCTCTAGGCAGTCGCTGGCTGGTTGCTTACGTTTTGACTAGTTGAGTCCTGTAGTGATGGCTGATTCGCGGGCCTTGCCCTGGCTGGGTTCAGGGCTGGTGCTGATGGCTCTACTGGCGCCCCCGGCTCCCTGGCCAGGCGCTGCCGCCCTCGCCCAGAGTGCAACTTCAGTCAGCCTGAACCGCCAGTCATTTGTGGCGGCTGCTGTTCGCCGTGCTGGACCCGCGGTGGTGACCATTGACACGGAACGGACCGTGGCTGCCTCAGGTAGTGCTTCGGGAGGCTTGCCAAGAGGGCTGCTCAACGAACCCCCTGTTTCGCCAATTTTTTGGCATGCCCCAGCAGCAACAGCAGCCCTCTCAGCGCACGGAGCGCGGCCAGGGAAGCGGCTTTATTTTTCAGGCTGAGGGCCTGATTCTGACCAATGCCCACGTGGTGGAGAAATCAGACCGGGTGACCGTAGGGCTGCAGGGCGGGCGTCGGGTTGAAGGCACGGTTGTCGGTCTCGATCGCCTCACGGATCTGGCGGTTGTGAGGTTGGCGGGCAGCGGCCCCTGGCCAGTAGCGCCCTTGGGCAACTCCGACAGCCTGCAAGTTGGCGAGTGGGCAATTGCCGTAGGCAACCCTTACGGGTTGGACAACACCGTGACCATGGGGATCATCAGCAACCTCAACCGCAACGCCAGCAAGCTGGGCATCACGGACAAGCGCTTGGATCTGATTCAGACCGATGCAGCAATTAACCCGGGCAATTCAGGCGGTCCGCTGCTAAATGCTGATGGTGAGGTGATCGGAATTAACACCTTGGTGCGTACCGGGCCTGGTGCGGGCTTGGGATTTGCTATTCCGATTAACCGGGCCCGGGATATTGCCCGCCAATTGCTTACTTCTGACCGTGTCAGCCACCCATTTATCGGCGTAAGTCTCGACGGGGTTCGTGCCGGTGATGGCACTGGGCTGAATCAAGGGGTGCGGGTCATGGCGGTGCAGGCTTCCGGACCAGCGGCCCGGGCAGGCCTGCAAAAGGGCGATGTAATCGTTGCAGTGGGTGATCAGCCCATCGCTAGCCCCTCCCAGCTGGTGACAGCGGTGGAACGGGCAGGGGTGGGGGGAGCCTTAGCGCTTCGGGTGAGTAGGGCCGGAAATTTGATGCAATTAACGGTTGTTCCAGCCCAATTAGCTCCAGCCCCCTAAGCCTCCTGACCCCACGGGCTGCCCAGGCTTGGCGAAACTTGGGTTGGTGCGCCGAGTTGCTGACGCATCACCCACTGGGTTGCCGCCTTTTGGCTATGCCAGGCCTGGAGTAGCTGCTTGGCAATGCCTTGCAGGGCCTGGGGATCGGCGGTGGCTTCAATAGCCCGGTTCATGCGCTCCAGCTCAAACTGCTGGCCGAGGCTGAGGGCGAGTGGTTCAGACATGGCACGCACCACAGGTATCTGTTTGACCCTGTAACGCTACAAACTGTTTCATTAGCTTGCGTAGCGGTTGCGACAGGGCGCTTTGCCTGTGCTGATTTGCTGTTGCGCGGTGATGCGCTGGCCGACGTCTGAGCTCAGGGCTGTTCGCGTAGCTCTTCAACGCAGCGCGTCACGCAGGCGCCGTCATCCAGGGAGCAGGTGGTGATGCATTCGAAATACACCTCCAAAGCGTCGCCTTGGCCGCCATTCTCTTGATGGCCGGCGACTTGATAGCTGGTGCCCTGGGCGTTGGGGCCCATGTGTGAATTACCCATGATCTCCTGCGGTGGCGACTCCTTGTCAGCCTATGCACACCAAACCAAGGGGGCTAGTGAAATGAGTCTTCCTGCCTAGGCGACGGTGAAGTTCTGTGTACTTGCTGAGGCAGGTGCTGCGGGCTGGGCTGCTCAGCTGGATTTTGACTGGGATTTTCGAGACGCCTGCTTGGCCTTGTTGGCGGCCTGTTTTGCCGTTTTGCGTTCTGCTTCTTCGGCCTGCCGGGCCAGGCCAGCTTCCTCCTCTTTCTTGGTGAGGTAATAGGAATAATCGCCTCGGTAGAGCACCAGTTGGCCATCCCGGATCTCCACGATCCGGTTGGCCACCCTGGAGATGAAATAGCGGTCGTGGCTCACCAGCAAGGCCGCACCCTCATATTCGATCAGCGCGTCTTCCAGCATCTGCTTGGCTGGAATATCAAGGTGATTGGTGGGCTCATCCAGAACTAGGAGGTTGCAGGGGCTGAGCAGCATTAACGCCAGCGCCAGCCTGGCTTTCTCTCCTCCAGAGAGTTTGCCGGCCTCCTTGAATACGCTTTCGTTGCTGAAGCAGAAGCTGCCTAGTAGTGAGCGCACTTGGGTCTGAGTCCAGTCGGGCACTACCTCGAAGATCGTGTTGATCACGGTTTTGGAGAGGTCTAGGGCTTCGGCCTGGTTCTGCTCGAAGTAGTTCGCTATCACGTTGTGCTCCCCGAGGCTGGCGCAGCCGTCCTCGGGCTGTTCGCTGCCCATGATTAGGCGCAGCAGGGTTGATTTGCCGGCGCCGTTGGGCCCGACAAAGGCGATGCGGTCACCCCGTTCCACCTCCAGCTCAGCCCCTAAAAACAGAATCTGCTCGCCGTAGCTGTGGGTCAGGTTTTTGATGTCTGCCACCACGCGCCCAGAGCGTGGTGCTTCGGGAAAGCGGAATCGCGGCCCGCCGACACCTTCGAGCGGAGCTTCGACCCGCTCAACCTTCTCCAGCAGTTTCTCCCGGCTTTTGGCCTGGGTGGAGCGGGTGGCACTGGCCCGAAAGCGGTCGATGTAGGCCTGCTGGGCTCCCAGCTCCTTTTGTTGGCGATCAAATGCGGCCTGGGTTGCTTCGCGCTCCAGGACTTTCTGCTCTAAGTGCTGGCTGTAGTTGCCCAGGTAGGTGCGCGATACCCCCCGTTCGGTCTCCACTATCTGGTTGCAGACCCGATCCAGAAAGGTGCGGTCGTGGCTGATCACAACTAGGGCCGCGGTCTGTTCGACCAGATAGCCCTCGAGCCACTGGATAGTTTCAACGTCCAGATGGTTGGTGGGCTCGTCGAGCAGAAGCAGATCCGGTTCCTGGAGGAGGATTTTGCCGAGGGCGATGCGCATCTGCCAGCCGCCGGAATAATCCCCCACCAGCTGTTCGGCCCCCTCGGGGCTGAAGCCAATGGTGGGGAGCAGTTTGTCGATGCGGGCGTCGAGCTCGTAGCCGTGCAACGCTTCGAAACGGCTGTGCAGCCGGCCTAGCTCGTGGATTAGCTCGTCGAGATGGTCCGGGTCGTTGGCGGCCTTCTCGCTGGCCATCTCGTGCTCCAGCTGGTGCTGGCGAATCAGCACTTCAGCTGCTTCGCCGAATGCTTGGAACAGCTCCTCTCGCACCGTGCGGGCTGGATCGACGTCGAATTCCTGTTGCAGGTAGGCAATACGGGGTTCGCCTTGCTTCACCACCAAGCCACTGCTGGGCTCTTCCAGCCCGGCAATGATCTTCATCTGGGTGGACTTGCCAGCTCCGTTGACGCCCACCAAGCCAATGCGGTCTCCAGGCCTCACCTCCCAGGTGACATCCCGCAGCACCTCGCCAGTGGGATAAATCTTGCCGAGGCGTTCGAGGCGGAGCACGGATAAGGGTCTAAGGACCAAGTCCATCATCCCTGGCGACCCGTCTGCCGGGGGGGGCGGCTAGGCAATCATCTGGTGCAGACTCGTCTCACCTGCCTGTGTGATTGCCATGATTAAGCGCCTTGAGCAGGTGGCAGCTCTGGTTGTCGCAGCTGGTCTGGCGCTAGTGAGTTACTGGCTCTTTTTCAGCTGGGCAGGTGGGGAGCGTGATCAGCGACAACAGCGCCGCACCAACTCAGAGCCCCCCGCGAGCCTTCACCAGCCACTGCTTGCTGACGCTGTCATCCAGGCTGGAGATGTAGGTGCGGATCTCTTGGGAGGTGACCGTCAAGCCGAACTGCTGGCCCAGCTCAATGATTCGGCTAATGGCCCCGGAAGGATCCTGTAGGGCCTGGCGGAACAGCGTTTGGGTTAGGTCGTGGTCGGCACTGATTTGGGCATAGAGCTCAGCAGCATTGCTGGAATGCAGAGGTCGTTCGGCTTCGTCTTGTAGGGCTTCGACTCGTAAGGCTTCGTCTTGTAGGGCTTCGTCGTTGCTGGCGGTCATTGCTGGCAGCAAATTGGTTGAATTTTAAATCGAATCGGTTCAGGCGGCTAGCTGGTTTTCGCCTTGCTCAGGTGTGCCACAGGCTGAGGCATCTTCCATGCTGCGGGCATCTAGGCAAAGCACTTTGCGCAGCTCGGCGTAGTTGGCTGCAAGTGCGCCTCTTCCCTCCTGCTGGGCGCCGTATTCGGCCCGCTGCAGAACGTGATGCAGGTGGGTGAGCAGGTAGGTGCTGATTACTGCGGAGACGAGCACATCGCTGCGTTCGGCTGTCCGGCGCTTGCGGCCCTGGGCAGCGGAGGCAGGGGTTGAGGTGCTTGGGGTGGAGGAACGGGGCACGGTGTGCACCTCCGATGGGATGGTTGCCTTCAGCATAGTCTTGGATACTACCCTTGTGCATCTCTGTACACTGATTGGTATCTGAGGGGTATGGGCTGGGGATTGCAAGCCCCAGCTCTGCTCCGCGCTTGCTTTGCAACTCCGTGGCCACCCGGCAGACCTCATCGAGTGGCAAGTCCAAATCACCTCGCATTCAGGTGGTGTTGCCCGAGCAGCTCTGCCAACAGTTGGCTGAATTCGCGGATGCCGAGTCCCGCACGGTGAGCAACATGGCCAAGGTGCTGATCCAGCAAGGTGTGGAGCGGCTGCAGCAGGCCCAAGCCAGCCAGGCTTCCCCGGTTCAAGCGGGTTTCCAGGCTGAGCTTTTTCGTCAGGGACTGGAGGCCAGTCAGGCCCAGAAACCCCAGCGCCTGCGGGGAGCTCCCCGCAGGGTTCGCTTGCACCGACCGGACTGAGGACGGGCGCACAGCCCCAGCACGGCGCCGCCGCTGGCGCCGGTGACTGAGGGCAGATTCCCCTCATGCCCCAGGGCGTGCCACCAGGCCAGCAGGGCGAAGGCCAAGGCCTCTCTCTCTGCCTCGCCGATGCCAAATTCCGCCAGCGGCCGCACGATCAAGCCGCGGCAGCGGCGTTGCAGTTGTTCTACTAGCAGGCTGTTGCGGCAGCCACCGCCAGCTACCAGCAGCTCGATCGCTTGGGGCCCATGGCCCAACTCCTGGGCTACAACCGCGGCACTGAAGCCGGTCAGGGTGGCTAGGGCATCCGCCGCGTCTCTCCCCTTGACTTCGGCCAGCCGGCGCTCCAGGTCTGCCTGGCCGAATAGCTCTCGACCGGTGGACTTCGGCGGTGGGCTCTGGAAATAGGGCTCAGCTAACCAGCGTTGAATCAGGGCTTCATCCATCTGTCCCTGGCGGGCCCAGGCCCCATCAGCGTCATAGCTCTGCAGGCCGCCACTGAAGTGCATGGTTGCCAGGTCCAGCAGGGTATTGGCAGGACCACAGTCCCAGCCCCGCACTTGCAGGCAACTTTCGGGCCCATGGGCTGGAGGGATCAGGGTGAGGTTGGCGATGCCCCCCAGATTCAGTACCGCCCGCCAGCCGCCGCAACGACCCAGTAGGGCCTGGTCTGCAGGTGGGACAAGTGGCGCTCCCTGACCGCCAAGGGCCAGATCGGCACTGCGGAAATCGAATACCACCGGCGTAGCCAGCAGTTCCGCCAGCAGCGGCCCTTGAAGTAATTGCCAGCTGGCACCCCGCTGAGCAGCCTGGGGCGGGCGATGCCAGAGGGTCTGGCCGTGGCAGCCAACTAATTTGGCCCTGCCCTGGGGGTCGCATGCTCTGGCGGCGAGAGCTTGCTGCTCGGTCACGGCTTCCGCCAATTCGAGCAGCGTTGAACTATCGAACGATTGGCCTTGTCCAACGCCAATTAGCTGGCGTTGGAGCTCGGCGGGGTAAGGGTTGAAGTGGTGCTTTTCCAGCTTCCAGCGCGGACGTTGGGGCGGCCCGCTGAAGCTGGCCAGGACGGCATCCACGCCATCGGCGCTTGTGCCGCTCATCAACCCCAACACCCGCATCAGCTCAAGCTCACTTGTTGGGCTGGGGGGTCATGCGCAGGTAGGGCTTGATCTCAGTGACGCCCTTGGCAAACTTGGCGCGGGCATCTTCGGTGGAGATTGATGGCACCACTACGCAATCGTCGCCGTCTTTCCAATTCACCGGGGTGGCCACGGAGTGGTTGTCGGTGAGCTGCAGGGAATCAATCACCCGCAGGATTTCGTGGAAGTTGCGGCCAGTGCTGGCGGGGTAGGTGATCTGCAGGCGCAGTTTCTTGTTGGGATCGATGATGAACACCGAACGCACGGTCAGATTGTTAAGGGAGTTGGGGTGAATCATCCCGTAAAGGTCGCTCACCTTTTTGTCAGCATCCGCCAGGATCGGATAATCAACTGTTGTGTTCTGGGTTTCGTTGATATCGCAGATCCAGCCGTTGTGGCTTTCGGCGGAATCCACGCTCAGGGCGATGGTTTTGACGTTGCGCTTTTCCCATTCAGGGCGCAGCCGGGATACCTCTCCCAATTCTGTGGTGCAAACAGGGGTGTAGTCGGCCGGGTGGGAGAACAACACAACCCAGCTGTCAGCGCCGAAGTCGTAGAGATTGATCTGCCCGAGCTGGGAATCCTGGGTGAAATCGGGAACGGTATCGCCGAGTTGGAGGGCCATAGAGGCTGAAAGGGAGGAAGAAAGCAAGTGCTGATCGTGCCACAAGTCAGCGCGCAGATGTGGTGTTTTCGTCCTCAGGCGCTGACTCGGGCCAGCTGCGCAACTCCTGGCGCAGGTGCTGCAGGCCCAGGCAGGCGGTGGCGGAAATGAACAGGGCCGTTGGGGCTAGCGCCCTGGCTCGCTCCACCTCTCCGGCTGGGCAGCGGTCGATTTGATTAGCGATCAGGCGCCTGGGGGCGGTTGCTCCAAGGGAATCGAGGATGGTGTTGACGGTGCGCCACTGCTCGGGCCAGGCCGGGTCGGCCAGATCAACCACGATCAACAGGCCCTCAGCTTCAAGGGTTTCCTCCAGGGTTGAGCGGAAGGCTTCGAGCAGGGGCGGGGGCAAATCGCGGATGAAGCCCACCGTGTCAGTGAGCAGCACTGGTTCCGGCAATTCAAGTCGTCGGGTGGTGGGATCAAGGGTGGCGAACAGCTTGTTTTCAGCCAGCACGGCGCGGGCTTCGCTGGCCTTGGTTAAGGCGTTGAGCAGGGAGCTTTTGCCGGCGTTGGTGTAACCCACTAGGGCCAGTCGCCGCAGTCCCTGGCGGCTGCGGCGCAACCGGGCCCGGTGCTCGCCCAGCTGGCTCACCTCCCGCTGCAATCGCTCAATCCGGCGGGCGATGGCGCGACGATCTTTTTCCAGTTGGGTTTCGCCCGGTCCCCGGGTGCCGATGCCTCCCCCCTGCCGCGACAGGCTGCGGCCGCGGCCGGTGAGTCGGGGCAGCCTGTAGCGCAGTTGGGCCAGCTCCACCTGGAGGCGCCCGGCGGCGCTGGCGGCCCGTTGGGCAAAGATGTCGAGAATCAGTTCACTGCGGTCGCTCACCGGCAGATCGAGGAGCCGCTCCAGATTGCGGGCTTGCACCGGTGTGAGCTCCCGGTCTGTCACTACCAGGGTGGCGCCGAGCCGCCGGGCCTCCAGGGCCGCTTCACCCACTTTCCCCTCACCCCAGAGGGTCTGGGGGGCAACCTGGCTGCGGCGCTGCTCCACCACTCCCACCGACACGGCACCGGCGCTGCCTACGAGTCCTTCCAGTTCGGCGATCAGGCGTTGGGCCCGGCCGCGGTCGCCGGGGGTGAGTGCTAGCAGCAGCACCCGTTCAGGGCCGTCTTGGCTGGCGCCAAAGGCGCCAGCGCTGGCTGCATTTGGTGGGGTGAGGCTGAGGGGATCTCGGCCGCACAGCTCGGCTAGATCTTCAGTCGCTTCGCTTGCCCAGGGTTCGGCGGCGTCGGGGTGGGCCACCAACAGTTGGGCGGGCCATTGGCCCCCCGCCCCCGCCCTGTCGCCGAAGCGCAGCCAAACGATGGGCGCTATATCCAGCCCCACGATTCCCTCCTGGCGGCCGGCTTCGAGTTGTTTGGTTCGGCCGCAGCAGGTGATCAGCCGCAGCTCGGAGCCCTGGCGGCGCTCCGAGCCGGGCAGGCGCTCCAGCAGCCGGCCCGATTGCTCCAGCGGCCCCACCCAGAGCAGCCGGCACAGGCCCCGGCTATCCACTACCAAGGTGAGCGGCAGCTCCAGCTCACGGCTTTCGCTGGCAAGCCGCTGCAAGCAGAGCAATTCAGCTATCTGGTCGTCCGGATGGCGGCGGTGACAGAGGCGTTCCAGGCGTCTTTTTTGGGCGGGTCGCAAGCCGGCCGTGCGCCCCGCCAGGCCGCCTTGTTTCACCACAGGCCTTGTTTCACCACAGATAGACAGCGATTACGGATTTGATCATGGGCGGGCCTTGCCCACCACAAGCTTGGGCTCCCGGCAGGGTCACCGGGGCCAGTCCGCTAGCCAGCCGGCGACCACTTTTAACTGATGCGATTTGCCAGGTAAGCGGGCCAGGTAGGCCAGTTTGCGGATCTGAAATGCCGCCGCTCCCGCCAGGGTGAATCCGCCGCCAACGAGGCTTGCTTCACCTCGGCCCAGGCTCATCATTTCGCCGAGGTCGTTGTAGTTGAAGGGATCGAGGGGTTCGCCAGCAAGGGAATGCATCAGGTTGGCGGCCAGGCACTCAGCTTGTTGGAAGGCCACTTGGGCCGTGGCTGGCAGGGGTAACTCCTGCTGGGCGATGTCGCCCAGGGCAAATAGGTGGGGCTGATCGACCAGCTGCAGGCTGGGCTCGCAGCTCAGTCGTCCAAGTCGGTCGACGGGAATTGGCGGCTGGCATTCAAGCGATTGAAAGCGCAGGCCTGCAGTCCAGATAACCCCATCAACCTTCAGCTGTTCCGAGCCCGCTGGCCCCAGCAGCGTCAGTCCACCTGGTTGCACAGCCTCAACTCGGGTGTGGGTTCGCAGCCTCACATCCCGGCGTTGCAGGGCCTGTTCAGCCTGTTCTCGGTTGAAGGCCTTGGCCTGGGGGAGCAGTCCGGGGCCCTGCTCAATCAGGTCCACAATCGTGCTCCCCTGCAATTGGTCGGCCAGCTTGCAGGCCAATTCCACCCCGCTGGCACCAGCTCCCACCACGGCCAAACGCTGCAGGGGCCGGGACCGTTCCTTCAAAGTCTGGATTAGCCGCTGCAGCCGTTCCACGTCTGCCAAGGTGCGAAAACCGAGGCTGTATTCAGCTACGCCGGGGATGCCGAAGTCATTGGCCTGGGCACCCGTGGCCAGCACCAGGCGGCTGAAGGCCAGGCACCGGCCGCTGGCGGTATGCACCTGTGAAGACTGGGCGTCGATGCGCACAACCCGGTCCTGCAGCCAGGCCACCCCTTTGCCGGCCAGCAAACTGTCGTAGCGAGGTGCGATCTCCCAGCTGCGCAGTTCGCCGCTCAGCAGTTCGTAAAGCAGGGGCAGAAATAGGAAGCGATCGTTGGGTTCGATCAGCAGGATTGGTGGATGGTGGCGGCGCTCTGCCAGGGCGAGGGCGGTGTAAAGCCCACCAAAGCCCCCGCCCACGATCACCACCGGTGCGGTTGGCGGGGTCACCGCAGCTTGCGATCGCGCCGCCTCAGGATTCAGCATTGCTCTGGTGGTCTTTCGCCGGCACCTGCTTTTGAACCCTAACCAGCGACTCACTCAAAGGGCGATGATGGTTTGATGCAGATGGCCCAATTACAAGCCCTTTCACCCGATGGCGCCGGCCGGCCGATCGATCTGGACGCTGCCAGGGCACTGCTTGCACCTTTGTCGGCCCAAGAGCGCCTGGGCTGGGCTCAGAACACCTTCGGGGCAGGGTTTGCCTTAACAACCAGCTTTGGCATCCAGTCGGCAGTTCTGCTGCACATGGCCAGTGAGCTGACCGCCAATACCGGCTGCCCCATAACAGTGATCTGGGTTGATACGGGCTATCTGCCGCCGGAGACTTATCAATACGCCGAGCGTCTGGTAGAGCAGCTCCAGCTCCAATTAGTGGTGGCCCAGTCGGCCATGAGCCCGGCCCGGATGGAAGCTCTGCACGGCCGCCTTTGGGAAACCGACCAGGGCGGAGATCTGGCGCTCTATCACCGCATCCGCAAGGTGGAACCCCTCGACCGGGCCCTCACTGATTTGGCGGTGACCTGTTGGGCCAGTGGTGTGCGCGGCAGCCAGACCGATCACCGCAAGGCCATGGAACCGCTAGATGCGGTGCGTCAGCGCTGGTCGCTGCGGCCCCTTCTCTCCTGGAGTAAACGGGATGTTTACTACTACATGGAAGAGCACAAATTGCCCCAGCACCCGCTGTTTGAGCAGGGTTATTCCACGGTGGGCGACTGGCACTCCAGTGCTCCTGATCTAGGGGATGTCAGCGGCCGGGCGACCCGTTTCGGTGGTCTCCAACAGGAATGTGGCATCCATTTGCCGGGATTGATGGGCGAGGGCATCTGAACGAGGGCCGTTGGCTGCTGATCGGCAATAGCCGATGGCACTGGGCAGAAGGTGAGCTGGGCTGCCTGCGTACGTGGAGTGCTCCAGCCGGTGTGGGCGAGTTTGAGGGGCTGGTTGCTTGGGCTGCGGTGGGCCCGGTGCCCGCCTCTGCTCCACTGCCGCTGGAGCGGCGTCTGCATTTGAAAGATGTGCCCTTGTTGGAGCAGCCTGGCTGGCTGGGGGTGGACCGTGCCCTAGTGGGTTGGCGGGCCTGGTGCCTTGCCTCTGGTCCCGTATTGGTGGCGGACGGCGGCACCGCCTTGAGCCTCACCCTGGTCACCAGCGATGGCCGATTTCGGGGAGGACGGTTGCTAGCCGGAGCTGCCTTGCAGTTGCGGGCCCTGGCTGCTGAAACTGCAGGACTGCCTGCCTTGGACCAGCCCTTAGATCTGCCCCCGGACCTCTGGCCTCACTCCACATCAGAAGCCATGGCCGCTGGGGTTTTGCGGGGTCTGGCGGCCGCCCTGGACGCCGCTGGGCGTGATGCCCTATCCAGCTGCCCAGGCTGCAGTTTTTGGCTCACGGGAGGAGATGGCCCCCTGCTTAAACCATTGCTGCAGCAGCTGCTAGTCAGTGCCATGCCGCTACAGCTGGCTCCAGACCTGGCCCTTGAGGCCTTGGCTGCACTCAGGCCAGGCCCAGATCGCTGAGGATGTCGTCAGCCATGGTTTCGGACTTCACCTTTGTGTAGATCTTTTCGATCTTTCCTTCTGCATCCACCACGAAGGTGTGGCGCATCATGCCCATGTATTCCTTGCCCATGAATTTCTTCAGCCCATAGCTCCCATAGGCCGCGGCCACTGAGCAGGGCTCGGCGTCGCTTAGCAAGGTGAAGGGAAGGTCATATTTGGCGATGAATTTGGCGTGGCTGCTGGCGCCGTCCTTGCTGATGCCGAGCACGGTGATGGCTTGCTTTTCGAACGCCCCCCACTGGTCGCGGAAATTGCAGGCTTCTTTGGTGCAGCCCGGGGTGTCGTCCTTGGGATAGAAGTAGATCACCACCCGTTGGCCCTTGAACTGGGAAAGCTTCACCGCCGTTCCGTCTTGGTCTGGCAAAGTGAAATCAGGGGCGGGCTCACCGATCTGCAAGGTCATTGAACGTCCAACTGAACTCACGAGTGAGCCTAGGCAGCAGCTTGGATCTGCCGCAGCGCCCAGCCCCCCAGTTATGGCTGCGCTATCTGGAGGGGGGCGACCTCGGCTGTTTATCTACTGATGAATGGAGTTGGGGCTTGGGCCTGCCTGAGCTGCAGCGAAGTCGTTACTTCCAGAGCCGGGCTCTGCTCCGGCAGCAGCTGGCTGATGTGTTGGGCTGCGCTGGTGCCGCGGTGCCTCTCCATAGTCCTCCAGGCCTTCCACCACTGTTAGGTAATGGTCTGGGATGGGTCAGTCTCAGCCATAGCGGCGCTGGCTTGCTGATTGGCTACTCCGGCTATCGCATCGGAGTAGACCTCGAATCCACTGCTCGACCTATTGAGCCAGCTGGATTGATGCGGCGGTTTTATCCAGAGCTTGAACAGGCGCAGTTGGGGGATTTGACTGGGGAGGAGCTACGGCGAGCGGTGCTCAACAGTTGGGTGTTGAAGGAAGCGGCTATCAAGTGGCGCCATCGCACCCTTGCAGCAGAACTGTCTCAGTGGTGTTACGACCACACCAGCGGTAGCTTGCAGAATCTGAGTGATGGGGCAAAGCCGGATCACAGCAGCGCTCTGCAGCAGGATTGGCGTTGGGCGGCGGTTGGTGAGGGTTGTGCAGGTTTGATGTTGCAGTCGCCAGGACAGCCTGAAGAATTGATGGGGCGGCAGGGCGCTTGATTGTTCTAAAAACGCAGATTTACTACTGAAATCCAGTGCAAATCTTTCGGTTTTGTGTCGATGCGCCACGCTGACTTGCATCTTTGGTGACACGCGGCACTGCGTGGCTACGTTCGGAATGAACTGATTCCATTACTCTCGTGATCAAGCGTTTGCTGGCCGGCCTTTTTGTGGGTACGGCCCTCTCGGCGGTGGCTATGCCAGCGTCCGCCGCAGTCGATAACAATCTCCCCGTTCGTTGGAACACCGGTGGCGCCGTGTGGTCTACCAACCAGGATGCCTTCAATACATTTCTGCAGTCTGGTGAAGTCACCGATCGGGGCCTGGAAGGGGGCCTGAACCGCTCCGGCTGGACCGCTGCCGAGGTGCGTGAAGGCATGAACAAGTCCTACAACGTGGACTTCGTTGGCGTCTCCCGCTTCCTCTACTCGGATGCAGGTGTGAAGTTCCTCAAGAACCAAACCACCAGCTACTTCCCTTATTGGAGCATGAACACCTTCGCGGTGCAGGCTCTGCGCTCGGCGATCGTGGCTGATGCCCGTGACGGTCAGATCTCCTCGGCCGGCATCATGAATGCCCTGCCTACCGACATGCGCCTAGCCGACTTCTGCAACACCTACACCGGTGCCCAGAACGTCTGTGCCGAAGGTCGCTGCCAAGGTGACGCCCAGTGCACCTCCCTGCTCTCCTGGTACGTGTTCCTGCCGGCCTGCATCCAGGCCAACCAGATGGCTGATCCCGTGGCTGAAGTGCGCACAATGGCCCCAGCCCCAGCCCCAGTTCAGCAGGTGCAACCTGAGGCTATCCGCGGCCTCTGGTGAGCCTGGCCTTTGGTGAGCATGGCCTTGGTGTTCGGCTCTCGCTAGGCGATTCGCCACCTCAGCTGCCCCGGCTTTCGCCGGGGCTTTTTTATGTGTTTAGGGGCGTTTGCAGTGCGTCTGCACGCCTTGCCCTTACCAAGGTGTGCTCAAGGGCCTGGGGCAGGGGCTGGCCCAGCAGGCGGCTAAATGCTTCTCGCAGGCTTTGCACGGCATCACTGGCTAGGGGCTTGCCGCGGAGTGCGGCCATCGCTTCGAGATAGGAGCTGGCCGGGGCCAGCCAGCGTTCGATCAGCTCGGCAGTCAGCTCGAGTTGGAGTGATTCCTGCCACTGCTCCTGTTGCACTTGCCATCCCGCGGCGATCAAGCTGCGTTGGCTGATTAGGCCGGTGCTCTGGGCCTGGATCAGTCGCTGCCCCTCCAGGTGAGTTAGCTCCTCCAGCAAGGTTTGCAGGGGGGGTTCTGCCGTGCCGAGCAGGGACCGCAGGCCTGCTGCTGGACCGAGTTGGGGAGTGCTGAACAGCAGGCGCCATTCGCCGGTTTGGCCCAGCAGCGCGCCAGCTTGGCTGATCCAGGCCTCGATTTGTTCGGCGCTGAGGCCCTGCCAGGGTTGCCGCGCTATCACCCAGTCGAAGCGGGCATCGGAGTCAAGGGCGAGTTGCGGTTCGAGCTGGGAGTTAAGGGCGGCGGGGGTTTGGGGAGGCACCAGCAGCAGCTGGGGTTGGCGCAGGCTGTCGAGCACCTTCAGCTGGGCTTGCAGCCGCTCCCGGTCGGAGGCCTGGGCCACGGTGATCACTACCCCGCCCTCGGGCGTAGCGGCCAGGGGATCAAGGGCCCATAGCAACGACCTCGCTTCCAGCACCAGCACCCGCGCTTGGCGTTGCCAGATCACGCCTGCCCAGAAGCGATGTCTCAGGGTGTCGAGTCGTTCTCCCTCGGCGGCGGCTTGCCGCTGCAGCCAGCGCTCCAGCTGGGGATCCTCCGGACTGCTGCTGAGCACATCGCCCTGATCCGCCGCCATCTCAGCGGCAGCTGCCAGCTGGGCGGCCCGCCGCTGTTGCAGGCGCTCGCGCCTCTGGCCCTCCCAGCCCAGGCTGCCCGGTTGCCAGAAGATCTCACCTTGAAGTGCGCCAGGCAAATACTGCTGGGCTACCCAGTGCTCGGCGTAGGCATGGGGGTAGCGGTAGCCCACTCCATCGCCAAAAGCCTGGCCATCACGGTTGGCATCGCGCAGGTGGGCGGGCACCTGTTGGCGGTTGGCGCTGCGCACGCTTTTTAGGGCATCGAAGAAACCGAGCAAGCTGTTGCTCTTTTCCGCTCCCGCCAAATAGAGAGCTGCCTGGGCCAGCGGGTAAAGCCCCTCTGGCAATCCCACTCGCTCGAAGCTGGCCGCGCAGGCTTCCACCACCACCACGGCCTGGGGATCGGCTAAGCCGATGTCTTCTCCGGCAGCGATCAACATGCGCCGGAAGATAAAGCGCGGGTTTTCGCCCGCCTCCACCATGCGGGCCAACCAGAAAAGGGCCGCATCTGGATCGGAGCCGCGCAACGATTTGATGAAGGCGCTGATCGTGTCGAAGTGGGCATCCCCCTGCTTGTCGTAGAGCACCGCCCGCTGCTGAATCGACTCCTCGGCGATGGTCAGATCGATCCTGATGGAGCCATCAGCACAGGGAGGAGTGGTCTCCACCGCCAGCTCCAGGGCATTCAGCAAGCTGCGGGCATCGCCGCCGGCCACATCAACCAGGTGGTCGGCCGCTGCTGCGGCTAGGTCAATCGAGCGTTCGCCATAGCCCACTGCCGGATCCCGCAGGGCCCGTTCCAGCAGCTGGCGCAGGTGTGCTGGCTCAAGCGGTTGCAGGCGAAACAACCGCGAACGGCTTACCAGGGCTTTGTTCACCTCGAAAAAGGGGTTTTCGGTGGTGGCTCCGATCAGATTCACCGTGCCGTTTTCTACCCAGGGCAGCAGGGCGTCTTGTTGTGCACTGTTGAAACGGTGCACCTCGTCGATGAACAGGGTGGTGCGCAGGCCATGGTGCGCCAGGCGCTGCTGGGCCGCGTCCACCTCGGCCCGCAGATCCTTGACGCCGGCAAGTACGGCATTGAGGCTGCTGAAGTGGGCCCTGGTGCTGCCAGCAATGATCCGGGCCAGGGTGGTTTTGCCCACCCCCGGCGGGCCGTGCAGGATCAGGTTGCCGACTCGATCTGCAGCGATGGCGCGTCTTAGCAGGCGTCCCACACCGAGGATCGACTCCTGACCGACGAAGTCATCAAGGCTGCGGGGCCGCAGCCGGTCGGCCAGGGGCGCGACCCGGGCCAGGGTGATGTCGCGTTGATGGCTGAACAGGTCGCTCACGAGGTCGCCGCAGCGCCGTTCTGAGTCCATCATCGGCCTGCCGGCGATACGCTCCGGCCATGCGGCGCGCCCGATCCACCATCACACCCATGCTCCGCCCTGTTGTTTCCCCGCTATTGATTTTCACGGCGATGGCCTCTGCCCTGGTTGTGGGGTGTCAGCAGGGCCGCGAGCCAGCCCCGCGGCTGCCTGTGGTGCAGAGCCAGCGCCTGGAAACTGCTGAATTTCAAGCCAGTTTTGACACCGTGAGCACCCTGGAGGCAGAGGAGGAGGTGGATCTGGCGGCCCAGGCGGGGGGCCGCATTCAGCGTTTGTTGGTGCGTCAAGGAGATCGGGTGCGCCAGGGCCAGCTGCTGCTGGTGCTCGACCAGGCCCAGCTCAGGGCCGAGGTGGCCAGCCTGCGCGCTCAGATGCAGACCAACCGCCTCAATTACCAGCGTTATCAAGACCTGGCCCGTCAAGGTGCGGCCAGTGCCCTGCAGCGGGATGAATTTCGCCAGGCCTACATCGCTGCCCGCGAAGCCCTGGTGGCGAAGGAGGCCGATCTCGCCTTCAAGGATCTGCGGGCGCCGATCAGCGGCATGGTGGCCGATTTGCGCGTCAAGCAGGGCGATGTGATTGCCGCTGGCGTGCCGATTACCCGCTTGATCCGCAACGACAATCTCCTGGCTCGCATCGATGTACCTGCCACCTATGCCGATCGTGTTCGGCCGGGCCAGAGGGTGCTGCTGCTGGCCGCCTCCAGCTCCCAGCCCCTGGCGGAGGGCCCGGTGATCTCGGTGGATCCGGGGGTGAGCGCCCCAACTCAGACGCTGCTGGTGAAGGCGTCGTTTGCTAACCCGCGGGGGAGCCTGCGCAACGGCCAGCGCAGTCGCACGCGCTTGGTGCTGGATCGGCGCCAGGAGTTGGCCGTTCCCTTCACCGCGGTGACCCGGTTGGCAGGACAGCCATTTATTTATTTGGTGGGTAGCTTGGCTGATCTGGAGCGGCGGCCGGGCAAGGCCCCCATCGCCGAGCTGCGCCGGTTGCCGAGCGGCACCCTGTTTGCCTTGCAAACTCCAGTGCAGATAGGAGATCTGCAGGGAACCCTCTATCCACTCGAGCGCGGGGCTCAGGAAGGCGATCGGCTGATTACCGCTGGCCTGCTCAACCTTCGCCACGGGGCACCAGTGCAGCTGGCCCAGCAGGGTCGCCGCTGAGTTGGGCGAATTCCCATGAACTCTATAATTAAGTTACATGCCTAGTTTTTGTGGTTCGCGCGGTTCCGGCGTTGTCCTTGGTGGGTGTGTTGCTGGTGGGCTGCGCCGCCAAACCGGTGGCCCGGCAGCCTCTGGTCGTGCAGACCGAGACCATCGGTGAGGCCAGTTTCAGTCCGTCGATCGACGTGATGAGCCAGCTGGAGTCCACCACCGACGTGGCCCTGCGTCCCGAGGTGGATGGCCGGGTCGTCAAAATCCTGGCCACCCAGGGGCAGCGGGTGAAGGCGGGCCAGCCGATCCTGGTGCTCGACAACGTGCAGCAGACAGCGACCCTGGATGCGGCCAAGGCTGAGGCTCGCAAGGACAGCGTCAATGCGGAGCGCTACATCTTCCTGAATGACCAGGGCGCGGTGTCGACCAAAGACCGGGATTACTACGTCACCCAGGCAATTCAGGCCAGCGATCAGGCGCGCGCCAAGGCGGCGGATCTCGGCTACAAATACGTCACGGCTCCCATAAGTGGTGAGATCGGTGACCTCGACACCGTCAAGCTCGGCGATTACGTCCGCCAAGGGCAGGCGATCACCGGCATCGTCGACAACAGCGATCTCTGGACCCTGATGGATGTGCCGGCCACCCAGGCCTCCCGGGTGCAGTTGGGCCAGCCAGTCGAGCTCAAGTCCCAGGGAACTCCGCCGGTGATTAGCACAGGCAAGGTGGTGTTCATCTCGCCCTATTTCGGCATCAGCGGCAACCAGTCGTCGCCGAACACGGTGCTGGTGAAGGCCTCCTTCCCCAACCTCACCGGCAAGCTCAAAACCGGCCAGTACGTTCGCAATCGGATCATCACAGGCAGCACCCGCCAGCTCTCGGTGCCGGTGCAGGCCGTGATGATGCAGGCCCAGCAGCCCTTCGTCTACCGCATTTTCCGCCTCAAGCAGGTGCTCGCCAAGATTCGGGCCTCCACCCAGATCCCCGAAGCCCAGAAGCAGAAGCTGGAGGCTCTGCCGCCGGAAACGCCCATCGTGGTGCAGATGCCGGTGAAACTCGGCACCTTGCAGGACAATCGCTATCCCGTGATCT
>NZ_JAGQDB010000036.1:0-23070 GCF_024346495.1 Cyanobium sp. A1C-AMD
ACGGCTCTGCCGCAACTCCTAAGCAACTCAGCACCATTCCATGACCCTGAAGCTCTACGGCGGCGCCCGCAGCCGCGCCTCCATGCCCCGCTGGTATCTAGAGGAGAAGGGGATTGCCTACGAATGGATTCAACTCGACATGGAGGCAGGCGAACACAAGGGAGACACCTTTGGTGCCATCAACCCCTTCGCCAAGGTGCCAGCGCTGGTGGATGAGACCCTGCGCTCACCAGGCGGCAAACCGCTGCAGCTGTTTGAAAGCGGCGCCATCCTGCTGCACCTGGCCGATCACCACGCCAACGAATTCGCTGGCACGGCGGCTGAAATGGCAGCCCAGCGGGCTCTGGCAAACCAGTGGATCCTGTTTGCCAATGCCACCCTGGCAGTGGCGCTGTTTGTGCCTAGCAACCGGGAGCGGGAATTCCCGCAGTTGATGGGGGTGCTTGATGGGCTGCTGGCAGGCGGCCGCTCGCTGCTGGCAGGGCCCTGGGGCGATCCCACCTGGAGTGTTGCCGACTGCGCCGTAAATGCCTACCTGGCCTATCTGCCGATCTTCTTCCCCCAGATCGACCTAAATCCCTACCCCAACGTGCAGGCCACGATTGCCGCCACCCAGGCCCGGCCGGCCTACCAACGCGGCATGGGCAGGGCTTGAATCAGGATCTTTGGGATTCCGCCAGAAGGGTCCCAGCCAAGCAGGCACCCTCCAGGTCGGCTCCCTGCAGCTGGGTATCGCGCAGGTCGCAACCACTTAGATCCGCCTGGCGCAGATTGCAGCTACGAAGATTGGCTCCATAGATGCAGCTGCCCTGCAAGTTAGCGCTCTGCAGATTGGCGCCCTCTAACAGGGCAAAACTGAGGTCAGCCTCCGCGAAATCGGCATGGCCCAGATCCGTGAGTTGGTCGAGTCCAGAGCGGAAATCGGCTTCAACCAACCGCGCTTGTCTCCAGCTGCTGCCAGCAGCCACAACGCCCCTTAGACAGCAGCGGTGCATCACGGCCCGATCAAAGTTCGATTCCTGAAGACGGCAGCCAGAAAGGTCTGCTTCGTGCCAGAAGGATCCCTGGGCTTGCATTGATGAGAGGTCTGCTCCCCACAGCAACGCTTGCTGAAAGCAGCAGCGTTGCACCTGCGCCCCCCGCAGGCGGGCATGGCCGAAACGTGCTTCCTTGAAACAACTGCCCTCCAGGTTGCAATCAGAGAGGTCGAGGTCGAGACCGTCAATACCACCGAGCCGCAGACCCTGAAAATTGCGCTCGCCTGCCTCCAAGGCCGCACGGAGATATTGGCGACTGGTCTCTGCCATCAGAGAAAGGCAGCAAGGGCATCCAATTGCTGGCGACGAAAAGCAAGCAGTAGCTTTTCAGCCTGGGCAATCAGCTTGAAGACCCCCTTGTCAGCCACCTCGTAATAAACGAGGGCTCCCTCTGGTCGGCGCTGTACCACGCCCGCAATGGTGAGCAGCTTGAGATGTTTCGACACCAGCGCCTGGCTCAGGCCGGTGCTGTCCACAACGGCAGTCACGTTGAGGGGGCCTGCCCGCAGGGCGTGGAGCACGGCAAGCCGATTCGGCTCCGAAAACACCTTGAAATAGTCAGCCAGGTGCTCCATGGCCATGCTCTGCTGCAATCCGATAAAATCACTCTAGAGCATCAAACACATAGCAGCTACTCTAGAAACACATTTCCGTGATATCCTGATAGCCGAAGCCTACGAACTGCCGCTTAATCGCTAGCCCTACCCACCACCCTCACCATCCTGCGGGCCCTGGTGGATGAGATGCGCGATCGGCGCCAAGCCGTGGGCAGGCGGCGCTACTGACGTGACCCCCTTTGCTGCTCCAGGTCCTATGAGAGCTGGTGGCGTCGGGTGGCCAGCAGCAGCATCTCGGCTTGGCCCAGAAGCTTGAACACTGCTTTGTCGATCACCTCGTAAAACACCAGGGAGCCCTCGGGCCGGCGCTGCACCACTCCGGCGATGGTGAGCAGTTTGAGGTGCTTCGACACAAGGGCCTGGCTGAGCCCCGTGGCCTCGAGCACCGCCAGCCGGCTTGGCTCGGAGAACACCTTGAAGTATTCGGCCAGGGCTTCCATCTGGTCCTCGGGAAGGGAGGTGGCCAAAAACATGCCTAGTCAAATTTTGACTCATCTTTGCGCTAGTGAATCACCGCTAAATCCAGCTACTGCGTAAATTGCGTAACATGATGCCGTTATGACGTTAAGCTGTTGTCCTCTTGTTACTGCGTCCATGTCGCCTGAGTCCCTCGCGCCTCCCCATCCCTTGCCCCCCTCCGCCGCACCGGCTGTGTGGCCGCTGCAGTGGCCCCAGCGGGAGGGACTGTTGGAGCGCCAGCACGACCGTCTCGAAGCATTGCTTGACGATCTGGTCGATCGCCACTGCCTAGCCGACGAGGAGCGCAGTGCTCTGCAGCTGCTCGCTGATCGCCGCGACTGCCTGCTGTTGGTGAGGGGACTGCGCCTGCATTTGCGGCTAGAGGAGCGCTGGCTCGCTCAGTGCGGCTGCCTTTGCCCTGGCCACCGGGCCGCCCACTGCGAGGCCGTCGCTGCCGCTGCTGCCGGCTGGGAGGTTGCCGAAACCCTGCGAGCCGCGCGGCTGCCCTGGCTGATGGAACTCCAGCAGTGGTTTCACGGCCATCGCCACGGGCCCGATGCCCTGGCCTACGCCCGCGCTGCCGCCCTCACCCCCTCCCTCTGATGACCACCTCTGCTCCCCACCTGCGCGAAAACCTGCTCACCCCGCGCTTTTACACCACCGAAATCGAGAAGGCTGCCAAGACCGATCTCGTGGGCCAGCTCGCTGCCTTCGAGGCGATGCTCAACGAGATGGAGGCCGATTACAACCGCGATCACTTTGATCGCAAGGCCCCCCTCGATCGGCTGCGGGTCCTGAATCCAGACGAGAAAGTAGCCTACGAGAGCTATTTAGTGCGCAGCTGCGTGTCGGAATTCTCCGGCTTTCTGCTGTTCAAAGAGCTCTCACGCCAGCTTCAAAAGGCAGGCCGCCCAGAGTTGAGCCGCCTCTTCAATTTGATGGCCCGTGATGAGGCTCGCCATGCCGGATTTCTCAACCGGGCCCTGGTGGCCGAGGGCATTGAAATCGATTTGCCGGCGTTGAGCGGCAAGCGGCCGATCACCTGGTTTCCGTTGAGTTGGGTGCTCTATTCGGTGTATCTCTCCGAAAAGATCGGCTACTGGCGCTACATCTTGATCGACCGGCACCTCAAGGCTCACCCCGAGAACGACTTCGCCCCCCTGTTTGATTTCTTTGAGCCCTGGTGTCAGGACGAGAACCGCCACGGCGACATCTTCAATATGCTTCTGCGCTGCTGGCCGGGGTTGCGGCAGGGACTGCGCGGCCGGCTGCTGAGTCGCATCTTCCTTTGGAGCGTTTTTCTAACCCACAGCCTGACGGTGTGTGAGCGCGGCAACTTTTACAAGCTGCTGGGCATGGATCCCAGCAGCTTCGATGAAGAGGTGATGCGCAACACCAACCGCACAGCCCGCCGTGCTTTTCCGGTGGTGTTCGATCTGGAGGGCCGCGCCTATTTCGAGCTGCGCGATCAGCTGGTGGAGGTGTTCCGGGCTATCAAATCCAGCGCGGAGGAGCCCGCTAGCCCTGCACGGTTGCTGAAGTCTCTCGGCCTGAAGGCCCGCTTTGCAGGCTTGCTGTTGCGCCAGCTCAGCCAGCCGATGGTGCCATCCTCTGGGGCAATCGCGTGAGGGCGGCGACTTCCCTGCCCGCCCTTGGGCAGGGGGTGAAGGTGGTGCCTGGACGCTTGCCCTTCAGCACCGGAACGGTGTTGTTCATGGTGGCGATCCATGCCCTGGCGTTGATCGCTCTGTTGCCACGCTTCTGGAGCCCAACAGCACTGCTAGTCCTATTGGTGCTGTACTGGCTTACCGCCTGTGTGGGGGTGACCCTGGGTTACCACCGTCTGTTGGCCCACAGAGCTTTTCAGGTGCCCAGATGGTTGGAGCTAGTTATCGCTACCTGCGGTGCCCTCAGCTGCCAGCACGGTCCGATCGACTGGGTGGGCTTGCATCGCCATCACCACCTGCACTCCGACGATCCAGCTGACCACCACAACAGTCATCTCGGCTTCTGGTGGAGCCACTTCGCCTGGATGCTGCACACCGTGCCAGCCAAGCAGTACGTGCTCCAACTCACCCCTGACCTGCAACAGATTCCCTACCACCGCTGGTTAAACCGCAACTTTTTGCTGCTGCAGTTGCCCCTGGCGGCGGCTCTCTATGGGCTGGGTCTGGCGACCGGAGCCGGTGGTTGGGCCCTTGTGCTCTGGGGCATTCCCCTCCGCCTGGTGTTTGTTTATCACGCAACTTGGCTGGTCAATTCAGCCACCCATCGGTGGGGCTACGTGAGCCACAGGAGCGGTGATAGTTCCCGCAATAACTGGTGGGTGGCCCTGCTCACCTTCGGGGAGGGCTGGCATAACAACCATCACGCCTACCCCAGTAGTGCCCGCATGGGCTTTCGCTGGTGGGAGCTCGATCTCACCTGGTGGCACATCCAGATGCTGGGCCGGCTTGGCCTGGCCCGTCGAATTCGCCTGGCCGCTCCTCTTCACTCCTCCTCCTCATGACGTCCATGCCCTTTTCAGCCCTGCCCGACATCTCCAACCCCGCCTACCGCGATGCCTACAGCCGCATCAACGGCATGGTGGTGGTGGGTGAAAATCTCGCTGGTCGCCACTTCCGACTGCTTGCCCGCGCCATTCCAAATGATCAGCAGGAACTGGAGCGACTTGCCGCCATGGAAGGGCGCCACGCCAGCGACTTCATGGGCTGCGGTCGCAACCTTGGAATCAAGCCCGATCTAGGCCTAGCCCGTCTCCTCTTCGCCCCGCTGCACGAGCTGTTCCTGAGGTGCAACCAGCAGGGCGACCTACCGGGCTGCCTGGTGATTCAGGGCCTGATTGTGGAGTGTTTTGCCCTTTCGGCTTACCACGCCTACCTGCCGGTGGCCGACGCCTACGCCCAGCCCATCACCGCCGCTGTGATCAGCGATGAAGGAGAGCATCTGGGCTACGCGGAGCGCTGGTTGCATGCCCACTTCGGCGCAGCGCAGGCATCCGCCGGCATGGTCAGCCGCAAAGCCCTACCGATCACTCTGGCCATCCTGCAGACCATGGCTAAGGACATGAAGGCGATCGGCATGGACCCGCACGAGGTGCTGGCAAATTTCAGCGAGCTATTTCTTCAAGCCCTGAAAGCCAGCGGCTTTGATCAAACAGCAGCCAGACGCATCGTTACCGGAGGCCTAGCTGCTGCTGCAACTAGATGATCCAGGCCAGGTCAGCGAGGGGCGCGGGGGAGGGGAGATCAATCGCTTCACTGCGTAGCCAAGCACTGCTGAGCTGCATGGGCCGTAAAGCGCCACCAAACCGCAGCTGCAGCCAGACAGCGACGCTGGGATCGAGTATGGCAATCGCCTCCGCTGGGCCTGGTTGCTCGATCCCGCTCCGCCGGCCAACCACACCCAGCATTGAGCTGAGATTCGGCGGGCAGTACCAGAGGCCCGCCTCGCCGATCCCCTGATGACGGCGTCGCTCGAGCATCAGTTCGCGCAGCTGGCCATCCCCGCTGAGCGCTGGGAACGGAGCCACTAGCAACTGCAGCTGGAGTAGGTCCGTCGGCGGCGGGCCCAGCTGGGGCTCAAAGGGTATGGCCATGGGGAGCGTTGCAACGTTTTAGGAATCACGGGACAGTGTAACAACGGTAGTGGCATATCATTGACCCGGTTTACGCCGCCCGTCCGGGCGAGTCCGATGCTCTCCTCTCCTTCCCTCTCCACCACCTCCCAGCAGGGCCAAGTTCTTGGTCCGCGGGTGCGCAAGCTGCACGCCCACATCGGCAAGGCCCACCATCAAGCGGAGGGGATGGAGTTTTCCAGGGCACTGCTGGAAGGCAGAGCCACGCCGCTGCAGCTGGCAGGCCTGCTGAGGGCGCTGCTGCCGGCCTACACCCTGCTTGAGCAGGAGGCCCCCGACTTGGCCACCGCCCTTGGCGCAACGAACATTCCTTGGTCAGATCTGGCCCGCAGGCACGCCCTAGAGCACGACCTGAAGCAGCTCGCCGCCTTGCCAGCAACACCGGCATCAGCGGCAGCAGCCAGCTGGCTGGAGCAGGTCAAGTTGCTGGCTCGCCAGGCACCCCACCGGCTGATGGCGCACGTTTATGTGCGCTACGGCGGCGATCTCTCCGGCGGACAGCAACTAGGGGGCCAGGCCAACGCCATCCTGAGCCGCCATGGCTTGTCAGCACTGAAGTTTTGGTCATTTGAGCAAGAGATCCCTGCCCTGAAGAAAGCCCTACATGACGGTTTTGAGCAGATGGATCTATCTGAAGCAGAGGAAGAAGAGTTACTGGATGAAGCCGTAGCGGCCTTCAAGCTCACCCAGAAACTGCTAGCCGAACTCGCCGAGATATAAGGCGGCAACGCATCCCAGCCCCCCAACCCAACCCCTCACGCCCATGCCCGCCATCGCCCCTGCGCTCAGCCCGATCGAGCTGCTGCTCAAGTACAACAAGCCCGTTCCCCGATATACCAGCTATCCCACCGCAGCAGCGTTTGAGATCGGAATTGGAGCAGGGGAGCTAAGCCGGCAACTTGCCCAACCAACCAGCGCACCACTTTCGCTCTATGTGCATGTGCCTTTCTGCCGCCATGCCTGCTGGTATTGCGGCTGCAACCGGGTGACCACCCAACTCGGCTCCAAGGTGGTGGAGCCATACCTGGCCTCATTGGGGATCGAGCTGAAGCTCCTCAGGGCCGTGATGCCACAACGACGTCGGATCGCCCAACTGCACTGGGGCGGTGGTACCCCCAACTATCTCAATCAGCAAGAATCCGCCCAGCTCTGGGGATTACTGGAGCAGCACTTCGAGCTCGAGCCCAACCTCGATGCATCCATCGAAGTCAATCCGGAATTCCTCAGTCGCGATGAGGTGCTGCATCTGCGGGGCCTGGGATTCAATCGCATCAGCTTTGGCATTCAGGATTCCAATCCAGAGGTGCAGAAAGCTGTGAATCGAATCGTGCCAGTGGAGCAGTTGCTCCGGGTGATGGGCTGGCTACGGGAGGTGGATTTCAACAGCGTGAATGTGGATCTGATCTGCGGCCTGCCACTCCAGACACCGGAGCGCTTCCGCCAGACCCTGGCACTGGTGCAGCAGTTGCGCCCTGATCGCATCTCCCTGTTCTCCTTTGCCTACCTGCCGGAGCAGTTGCCACTGCAGCGCAAAATTGCCGCCAGCGATCTACCCAACCAGCGCGACCGCTTGATGATGCTCGAAGACGCCCAGCAGCTGCTCTGCAGTTCTGGCTACGAGGCTGTTGGCATGGATCATTACGCCCTCGCGGGCGACAGCCTGGCAGAGGCCGCCCGAGCTGGGCTGCTGCATCGAAACTTTCAGGGGTACACAACCGGTGGGGAGCTGGAGCTGCTGGGGGTGGGGCCCACCGCCATCAGCCAATTCCCGCACCTATTCACCCAGAACGAACGGAATCTCAAGGCCTACACCCGGGCCCTCGCAGAGGGTCGCCTACCCGTGGAGCGCGGTTTGGTGGTCAAGGATGCGGAGACCCTGGACCGGCGCGAATTGATCCGTCAGGTGATGTGCGAATTCGCGGCAACCATCGACCTTGATCACTTCAGTGGAGAGTGGCAAGAATTGCAGGAGCTGGCCAAAGATGGGTTGGTGAAACTGGAAACCAGCGGTCGGCTTGGCTTGCTCACAGTCACCACCTCGGGCCGCTGGCTGATCCGCACCATCGCCGCGGTCTTCGATCCGCAACAGCAACAGCGCGCTTCTGGATCCTGCCTGGTTTAAGCCGTCACCAACCAGCGTCCAGCCGCCACCAGCACCAGGGCCAGAGCCAATCCACCCCAACGGCTCCAGCCGGCCGGTTGAAAACGGGGGATCAGCATGGCCGTGCCCCACTTGTCCTATTCACCCCGCGGCCAGGGCCTGGGCTGCCAACCCAGTCGCCGCGCCAGGCCCTGGATGATCTCTCCCCAAACCATGAAGGGATACACCACGCCGCACCCGACCCAGCCGGTACGGCGCCAGGGTCAACAGGTTGCGGATGGGTCCTTAAGCACCGGCGTTACCGATGATGGCCCCACACGCGGCCACGTCCAATGCGCAAAGGACATGGCTTGGACGTCAGCTTTGACTGGCGGGGCCAGCGGCTGCAGCTGCTGGGAGCCAAGGCGGCGTGGGATCCCCAGCGCCGGGCCCTACTAGTGGCGGATTTACATTTAGGCAAGGCGGAAACCTTCCAGGCCCATGGCATTCCCCTGCCCAGCGATGGCGACGGCGCGACCCTCAATGGGCTCATGGAGTTGGCCCATCAGCTGGAGCCCCAGCAGGTGGTGGTGCTGGGAGACCTGATCCACAGCCGCCTGGGGCTCACCGGCGAACTCCGCGCCAAGCTGGCTGCCCTACCGGAGCTGCTGGGCTGCCCGTTGCGCCTGATCGGCGGCAACCATGAGCAGGGAAGCTGGATCGAGGGGCTGCCGCAGGAGCCTTCCCAAGCCCTGGGCCCCTGGTGGCTGAGCCACATTCCAGAGCCCCGGGCGGGCATGCTCAACCTCTGCGGCCACCTGCATCCAGTGGCAGTGGTGGGCCGGGGTGCCGATCGGCTGCGGCTGCCATGCTTCAGCTATTGCGAAGCCAGTGAGCGCTTAGCCATGCCAGCCTTCGGGCGCTTGACGGGAGGCCATCCCTGCTCCCAACGTGATCGGATCTGGTTGGTGGCCGACGGCGCCGTCGTGGATTGGACGCAAGCACCCCCCAGCAGCAATCGGGCCGCCTGAGCCCCAGGCCCCGCCGCCCGTTGTGGCGATACAAGCGGATGCTCACGGTGGCTCTGCCAGCAGGCTTTCTCACCTTTTTGGTGGCCATTGCCCCACCGCTGCCCGGGTCCGCCCCCCGGGCCGGAGCACCCATACTCACCCGCGCCGACGACCAACCGTTCCGCTACCAGCCGGACGACAGCACCTATGCCCTCGACTTCGATCCCCGGGCCGTGCAGATCGACCTGCTGGAGGGCTGGGATCGGGAACAGGAGGCCTACGCCGACAGCCAGGCCCTGGCCTTCTTTTCGGGGCCGATGTACGAGCGCCACGTCGATGCGGGCGGGCGGGAAATCACGGTGCCGCTGGGCGATCTCAAGCTGGGCGATCGCATCTGGCGCGGCCGCAACCGCACCGCTGCCCGCCAGCGGGCCTTTGTGGGCATCCGCCGCGATGGGGGCGTCGACTTCGGCTTCGGCGAGCTGACGGCCGATCGCGCCCAGCGCTACGACAGCTTCATCGGCGGGCTTCACAGCGTCTACAACGACCTGGAGCGGCCGCCGGCGAGCTATCGCGGTGCCTACAGCATTTCGATGGGCCAGCAGATCCGCTATTTCCTACCCAGGATCCGCATGGTGATCGGCCTGCGCCCCGACGGCCGGCTGGAGGTGCTGATGAGCCGCGATGGCCTCACCCTCGAGCAGACCCGCTCCCTGGCGCGGCAGCGCGGGCTGCGGGCCGCCTACCTGCCCGACCACGCCTCCAAGAGCCGTTTCATCATCCCCGGCAAAAAGGGCTTCAGCGCGGCTGACGCCAACTGGATCAGCGGTGGCGCCACCAGCTTTGTGCACGTGCCCTACCTGCTGCGGCTGAGCCGACGCAACACCCCCCTGCAGGGGTCGCTGCTGGCCAGCCTGGCGGGGCGAACGGCTGCGGAGGGCTGCGGCAATCCCTTCCAGTGCGGCCAAACCCTCGGCGGGCAACTGGTGGACCGGGCCCTGGCCGGCTTCAACCGGCTGATGGAGCAGGGGGTGGAACCCATCGCCCAGCTGATCTGGGCCCCTCGTAGCCCCCGGGATCCCCTGCGGGCCAACGCCAAGGCCCCCCTGCGGGAGCCGCCGATCAGCGCGGACCCCCTGGCCCTGCGCCAGCGCCAAGAGCAAGCCGCCGACAGCCCGGCGATCACCGGGGTGGAGTTCGAGACCCTCGGCCTGCCATCCGACCTCTCCCAGCCCCTGGTACTGCCAGAAGGCGTAGAACTGCCTGAGGAGGGAGCCGCGGCCGCGGACGGGTACGCCTCGCCAGCGGATCCAGGGGCCGCCGAACTGGACGGCGCCGAACCGGCGGAAGCACCATTGGATTCGGCGGTCGGCCCCACGGGCCAGATCACCACAGGGGCTCCCCTGCCGGGAGCGCCGCCACCACCGGGCCTGCCAGTGCCAGAGCCCTGATCGGCTGATACCCCTGCTTCAGCCCGCTGCCGCCAGGGCTCGCACCACATCGCCCCTGGTGAGCACACCCACCGGGTGGCGCTCGCCATCCAGCACAAACAGACGTTGGGTGCTGCGCTCATGCAGCAGGCCAGCCGCCGCCGGCAAGGGCAGCTCGGCGCTGCAGCTGTGGGGGTGTTGGCCCATCACCTCGCCCACGGTGCTGCCGAGCACCTGGTGCACCTCCTTGTCCCAGTTGAGCGGATTGCGCAGGTAGATCACCGCATCGAGCAGCATCACGTAGGGGCCGGGCTGGAAGCCGCTTTCGCGCACCATCAGGTCTTGCTCGCTGAGCTCGCCCACCAGGGCGCCACTGCCATCCACCACCGGCAAACCGCTGATGTGGTGCTCGCTCATCAACTGCACGGCCTCCTGCAGGGGACTGTCCGCTGTGACACTCAACACCGGTGCAGACATCACGGCGGAAACCAGCTGTTGCACCACGGGCCAAACAAGACGACTGGAGCCATTCTGGGGCCGAGCACGGCAGACACGATGGCGACGCAACGGATACGCCAACTGGCCGACGGCCTCACCGTGGCCCGGGCTGTGTTGGGACTACCGCTGATCGTTGCCCTGGCGGGGGGCCAACCAGCCCTGGCCTGGTGGCTGCTGCTACTGGGGGGCCTGAGCGACTGGGCCGATGGCGCCCTGGCACGCCGGGCCGGCGGCGGCTCGGTGTGGGGAGCCCGCCTCGATCCCCTCACCGACAAAATCCTGATCAGCGCACCGCTGCTGTGGCTTGGAGCGGAGGGGATCCTGCCCCTGTGGGCGATCTGGCTGCTGCTAGCCCGGGAACTACTTATTTCTGGCTGGCGCGCCGCTGAAGCCAGCGGCGGCCCGGCCTCCTGGAGCGGCAAGCTCAAAACGATCCTGCAATTCGCCAGCCTGCTGCTGCTGCTCTGGCCCAACGGCTGGGGTTTCGGACTGGCGGCAGCATTCCAGACCGCTGGCTTCTGGCTGTTCTGGCCGTCGTTGCTGCTGGCGCTGAGCTCGGCCTGGGGCTACCTACGCAAGCCCTAAAGCAGTGAGCTCCTCGCTGCGCTGCCAGAGCCGCTGGCGCTGATCGGCATCGAGGGCCGCGGGGGCAATGCGCACCTCGGTGGGCCAGCCCCGCATGCCACCAAACTGATTTGGTCCGTAGTGGCCCCCTGGGCTGGCTTCGGGTGCGGTGGCGGCAAACAACTGGGGCAACGCTCCCATGGCCGCGCTCTGCAACAGCGGGCCCATCAGCCGGTAGGCCAGGGGTTCAATCCACGAGCCGTTGGCAGTAACTGAGGCCAGCTGAAGATTGGTGCGGGCAAAGCCCGGATGGGCCGCCAGCGACAACACGGCCTGGCCCTGATCGCGCAGCCGCTGCTGCAGCTCTAGGGCAAACATCACATTGGCGAGCTTGCTCTGGCCGTAGGCAGCCCAGCGGTCGTAGCGGCGATCGCCCTGCAGATCGTCGAAAGCAATCCTGCCGAAATACTGGGCCCCTGAGGTCACGCTCACCACCCGTGCATTCGGGCGGTCTGATAGCAGCGGCAGCAGGGCCAGGGTGAGGGCGAAATGGCCCAGGTGGTTCACACCCAGCTGCATCTCGAAGCCGTCGGGGGTGAGCTGCCGCGGCAGGGCCATCAGGCCGGCGTTGTTGATCAGCAGATCCAGCCGGCCGTAGCGATCGGCAAATTCCGCAGCTGCACGACGCACGCAAGCCAAGCTGGCCAGATCAAGCTCCAGCAGCTCAACGGCACCACCCCCGCTAGCGGCCGCTGCCTGTAATTCATCCTTGGCCCGCTCTGCCCGGGGCAGGCTGCGGCAACCGAGCACCACGGTGGCGCCCTTGGCCAGTAGCGCCCGAGCCGTTTCCAGGCCCAGGCCGCTGTTGGCGCCGGTGATCAGGGCCAAGCGTCCGGCCTGATCGGGAATGGAGTCGGTAGTCCAGTTCATGGCAGGAGCCTATGGAAATAGGCCTCACACCTGCGGCAAGGGTGCTCAGCCGATCAAGGCCTCGTCTGCGGAGAAATCGGGGCTGGTGGGAGTACGCAGGGCGTAGTCGTTGGTATAGCTGTCGGCGATGGTGGCCTCGAGGTCAAAGGCCGGCTCCCAGGCGAGTTCGCGCCGCACCCGGGTGGTGTCGGTGAGGAAGTGGGCCAGGCGCAGCGGGAAGGCCTTGCGGGCTTTTTTATCGAGAGCAGCGGGATCGAAGCTGCGGATTTCCACAGAAGCGAGCTCCTTGCCGGCCGCCCGGGCCGCTGCCTGCACCAAGCCGCGGAAGGTGACGCCCTGGCTGCCGGTGCAGTTGTAGATGCGATTGGCGGCGGCATCCACCTCGATGCAGCGAGCCATGGCGGCGGCTAGGTCTGCCACATGGCCCAGCTGGGTGATCGTGCTGCCATCACCGGGCAGGGGCACGGGCCGGCCATGCACGATGCGATCAAAAAACCAGCTCTCCACAGGGTTGTAGTTGCCCGGCCCCACGATGTAGGTGGGCCGGAAGCTTGTGAAAGCGATGCCCTCGCTGCGCAGCCAGGCTTCGGTTTCGGCCTTGCCAGCGTGGCGGCTGGCCGGATCAATAGGGCTGTTTTCATCGAGGGGCCAAAGCTCGCTGTCGGCATAGACGCCGGCCGAGCTCACATACACAAAGCGATGGGCCGGAGGCCCGGTGCGCTCGATCACAGCGCGGGAATCCTCAAGGCTGCGGCCCGAGCTATCGACGATCACATCAAAACTGCGACCCACCAGCGGCTCCAGCCCCCCAGCAGTGCTGCGGTCGCCGATCAGGTGCTCCACCCCTGCCGGCGCTGGCTTGTTGCCACGAGTAAACAAGGTGAGGGCATGGCCTTCAGCCTGCAGCCGCTCCACCAGCGGTTTGCCCACGAAGCGGGTGCCGCCCATCACCAGGATGTTCATGCTGCTGCCCACGGGGCCGCGAAACTGGGCGCCATTCAAACCCCCGGCTAGCTGTCGGTTACTGCACCACCGTTATGCCCGTATCGATCCGCTCGATCGGTGGCGCCGCCAGCGTCTGCTGCCAAAGGGACAAGATCGACCAGTAGCCCTGGGCCCTCGGCTTGGTCGCCACGCTGGAGTTCACCACGCCGCTGCGTATTTGGCCCACCAGCTCGGGCAGATCATCAATGCCGACCGCCTGCACACGACCCTGGGCCCCCAGGCTGGCGATGGCGCGGCCGATGCCGATAGGCCCGCTGGCGTCACTGGCCACCCAGCCCCGCAGCGCCGGATGGGCCTTCATCGTCGCTAGAGCCTGCTGCTCGGCGGTGGCGATGGAGTCCTGATCGCTTGGGGTGGCCACCACCTGGATGCCGGGAAAGCGGCGGAATACCTCCTGATGGCAGCGAAATCGGATCGCGTGGTTTGGCGCCGTGGGAACCCCCTGCATGATTGCCACTTCACCGCGACCTGCCAGCAGCTTCACCAGGCGCTCAGAGGCAATCTGGGCCTGCTTGCAGTAGTCGTTGCCCACGCTGGTGATCGGCAAGCCGGCCGGTGCTTCGGAATCAAAAATCGCCAGCTGAATCCCCTCAGCCCGAGCGCGGACAAGCAGGGGAGTTAGGCGGTTGGCATCGAGCAGATCGATGAAAATTCCATCGGCCTTGGAATTGATAGCCCGGCTGAGGATCGCTTGTTGCTGATCCACCGTGGCTTGGGCCGGGGGCTGGTAGTCCACGGTCACCGGCCGGCCGGTCTGGCTAGTAATCATGCGAGCCGCCGCCAAGGCTCCCAGCCGCACCTCCTCAAACCATGGGTGACTGACCTTCGGAACCAGCACAAAACGCAGAGCCGTTTTGGCCGGTTCCGCCCTCACGGGCATCAACATTGCTCCTGCAGCGACCCCTAAGCAGGCGAAAACCCTGACGGCACTCCTGCCGATTCCGCCTGCAAAGGAGGCTTGTCGAACTCGGGCCATCGGGCGCACAGGCGGAGCTTCTAATTTTGGCTGCCAAGACGGCGCCGTAAACCACACTTTGTTTCTGGTTTGCCTCTTTTTGTGATGCGTCTGGCCAAGGCCTACACAGCCCAGCCCGCCACCATCACGTCGTGGCCCCCCGGCAGTCGCGGCTATCGCCACTTCTCCCTGCTGGGGGAGCGGGGCCAGGGCGCGGAACGGTCCGTGGAACTCCAGGCGGTGCTGGAGCGAGGCTTTCGGCTGGTGGTGCCGCTACGGGAGCTGCGCAACAGGCAGCTCTGGCAGCCTGGCTGGCAGCAATTGCCTCCAGCAGCCATGCAGATAACTCCCGCCATCGACCTACTCGATGGCCACTGCGTGCGGCTGCACCAAGGCGACTACGACCAGGTAACGCGCTTCTCCGACGACCCAGTGGCCCAGGCCCTCAGCTGGCAGCAACAGGGAGCCAGGCGGCTGCACCTGGTGGATCTAGACGGGGCCCGCAGCGGCCAACCGGTCAATGATGCGGCCGTGAAGGCGATCACCACTGCCCTCAGCATCCCCGTGCAGCTGGGGGGTGGGGTGCGCAGCGCCGAACGGGCTGAGGAGCTGCTGAGCTTCGGACTGGATCGGGTCATCCTCGGCACCGTGGCCCTTGAGCAACCCGAATTAGTCGATGAGCTGGCAGCGCGCTATCCCGGCCGGATCGTGGTTGGCATCGACGCCAAAAACGGCAAGGTGGCCACCCGCGGCTGGATCGAAGAGAGCAGCACCGAAGCCACCGCCCTAGCCCAGCGCTTCTGCGCCAGCGGCATCGCCGCAATCATCAGCACCGACATCGCCACAGACGGCACCCTGGCGGGCCCCAACCTCGAAGCCCTGAGGGCGATGGCCGAGGCCAGCGCCGTGCCGGTGATCGCCTCCGGCGGCATCGGCAACCTGGAGCACCTGCTGTCGCTGCTGAGCCTGGCGCCCCTAGGGGTAGAGGGGGTGATCGTGGGCCGGGCCCTCTACGACGGACGGGTGGATCTAGCTGAAGCCCTGCAGGCCATCGATGAGGGCCGACTGCAGGATCCGACCAGTGCCTCGATGATGGCCTGAACCGGCAGCCTGCCCCGATGGCAATAGCGGATCGCTTGCAACCTGCCCTATAACAGATTGAGTCTGATTTGAGGCGTGTCGCGTGAACGCCGGCGCCCTTCCCCCAACCAATCCATCAACCTGCGTAGACGACGTCTATCAGCGCTGCCGCGACCTGGGCATGAGGCTCAGCCGCCAGCGCCGCATGGTGCTCGATTTGCTTTGGGTTGAGAAGAGCCATCTCAGCGCCCGCGACATTTTTGAAAAGCTCAACAACCTGGGCCGCAACATCGGCCACACGTCTGTTTATCAAAACCTCGAAGCCCTTCAAACCGCTGGCGTGATCGAGTGCCTCGACCGGGCCAGTGGCCGGCTTTACGGCTATCGCAGCGATCCCCACAGCCACCTCACCTGCTCGCAATCAGGCACCATCCAAGACCTAGACGTCGAGCTACCGCGCGAGTTGCTCGACCAGATCGAGCGCCACACCGGCTTCGCCATCGAGACCTACACCCTGCATCTCACCGGCCGGCGCCGCAGCTGAATCCCTTCGCCCACCCAGGACTGGAGAATCCGCTTCAGCATCGGTACCTTTGGCCCATGCCATCACCAAACCCATGAGTTCGCCAAACCCGTGAGTTCGCAGCTGCTGCTGTTTGCCGAACCGCTGCTGCGCGATGGCCTCACCCGCCTGCTCACGGCTCAGGCGGGGCTGTACTGCGTCGCTGAGCGACCAGAGCAGCTGCAAGGGCTGCCCCAACTGGTGATCTGGCAAGCCAGCAGCGGCGACCTCAAGGGCGGGCGGCTGGCCGAAGAATTGCTGCGCCTGCAGGAGCGCTGGCAGCCAGCTCCTGTGCTGCTGCTGCTGCCTGCGGCCCATGGTCTGGGCGGTGATGCCCTGCTGCAGCTGCCGGCGGCTGGAATCCTCGAATCGCCCGACCCCCAGGAGTTGCTGGCGGCCCTCGCCACCCTGCTGACGGGCGGGCGCGTGCTGGCAGCGGCGGCGGGCAGCGCTTCCCACCGCCCTGCAGCCAGCCCGGCCATCGGCCTGGGCCAGTGGCTGCTGATCAGCGGCCTGCAGCAGATCGACGCAGACCTAGCTGCCATCAAGCGCCTGCTGACGCCGCCGCCCACCAACCTGGTGCTGCTGCTGGTGCTGCAGGGCCGCCTGCGCGAACTCTCGGCAGCCCGCGAGCTGCTGCTGCTGCTTTGGGGGCCGCTGAGTGTGGCCTGGGGCGCGCCCGATCCCTGCCCCAGCAGCCCGGAGCCCGTGCTGGCGATCACCCTGCAGCAGCGCAGTGCCGATGGCATCTGGCGCGCCATTCGTCAGCGGCTCGAGGCCGGCAGTGGTACCGAGCTCAGCAACCAAAGCGGCCAGCTGCTGGCCTTGGAGGGCCTCAGCCCCGAGCGGCGGCGCGACCTGCTGCTGGCCCTGCTGTGCCAACTAGACAGCCTGCGCCAGCGGCTACTTGCCGACCCCTCTCCCCTGCAGGAGCGCTGGGAGCAGTGGCAGCCCGAGCTACGCCAGCAGGCCATGCGCAGCCTGGTGAATTCCTACGTGCAGCTGCCCTGCGAAGGCAGCCTGCTGCCGGTGGCCGACAGCCTGCTTCGCAGCAGCGATTTAACGGGCCGCGACCCGGAGCTACCCGAGGCCCAGCCGATGCTGGCCTCCCTGGTGCGGGCCCAGCCCCTGCTGGTGGATGGCCAGCTGCTGGCCGCCGACGAACCGCGGGCCGTGCTCTACCTCGAACTACTAGTGAGCAACTGGCTGGTGCGCAGCGCCGAACTGGTAAGTGCCGAGCTGCTGGCCAGCTGCGCCGGCTGGCCCGAGTTGCGTCGCTACCTGCTCCAGCCCGAGCTGCTCGCCACCCGCAACCTGGAGCGCCTGCGCAACCAGCTCAACGCCCAACTGCGTTGGAGCAGCTGGGTGGAGCGGCCAATCACCCTCTACGAAAGCCGCCGCCGGCTCTACTGCCTGCGCGATGGCGCCATCCGCTGCCAGGAGCTCACCGAACCCCGCGACGCTGAACTACGCCAACTGGGCTGGCTGCAGCAACTGGTGACCCTGGCGCTCGAAAGCCGCGATGCCCTAGCGCCCCAGGTGCAGGGACTGCTGCGAGGCCTCGGCGATCTGGTGGTGGTGCTACTCACCAGGGTGCTGGGCCGAGCCATTGGCCTGGTGGGCCGAGGTATTGCCCAGGGCATGGGCCGGGGCATCGCCAAGGGCGTGGGCCGCAGCTGACGCCCCGTCACAATGGCTTTATTCGAGCTTGCAAGCCGGCATGGGGCGAAATAAAAACGGGCAACAGGGGATCGGGGCACGGGCCTCAACCCTTGGGCACATCCTGCGACTCCTGCTCAGTTCAGCCCTGGGGCTGCTGCTGGCGGCGGGCCTGGTGGGCCTCGGTAGCCGCCCCGCCCAGGCCTCGCTCACCAACAACAGCTACGACGGCAACATCTACGCCCTCTACGCCGGCAACGGCTCCCTGGTGCCGCCCCGCAGCAGCCTTGCCAAGGCCCTGGAAGACCACCGCACCACCGTTGTCGTCTACTACCTGGACGACGACGCAGCCAGCAAGCAATTCTCGGCGGTGGTCTCGGAGCTGCAGCGGGTGTGGCTCAACAACATCGAGCTGATCCCGCTGGTTACCGATCCGCTCCAAAACCGGGCCGACACCGGCCCCAGCGATCCGGCCCACTACTGGTCGGGCCTGATCCCCCAGGTGGTGGTGTTCAACAGCGAGGGGCAGGTTGTCTTCGATGAGCAGGGCGCCGTGAGCGTCGATGCCATTAATGCCGCCGTCAGCCAGGCCACCGGCATCCCCCTACCCGAGGGGGGCACCACCAGCACCACCGAGAGCTTCAACGAACTCAATTCCGAGGTGGTGAGCCGCTGATGGGCCGCCTTGAAAGCGACAGCATGGGCGCCATCGAGGTGCCCGAGCAGCACTACTGGGGCGCCCAGACCCAGCGCTCAATCGAATATTTCCCCTTCGGCCAGGCCATGCCCCTGGCGGTGCTGCACGCCTTCGGAGCGCTCAAGGCAGCCTGCGCCGAGGTGAATATGGCCAAGGGCAAGCTCAGTCCCGAGCTGGCCGCCCTAATCGTGGCGGCTGCCGAGGAGGTGGCCTCCGGCACGCTTGATGCGGAATTCCCATTGAAGGTGTGGCAGACGGGCTCCGGCACCCAAACCAACATGAACGTCAACGAGGTGATCGCCAATCGGGCGATCGAAGCCGCCGGTGGGGTGCTGGGCAGCAAGAGCCCGGTGCACCCCAACGACCATGTGAACCTCAGCCAATCCAGCAACGACACCTTCCCCGCGGCCCTGCATGTAGCCGTGGCGATTGAGCTGGAGCGCACTCTGTTGCCCGCCTTAGAGGCGCTGCGCGCCGCCCTGGCCGTAAAAGCCGAGGCCTTTGCCTCGATCATCAAGATCGGCCGCACCCACCTCCAGGATGCGGTGCCCCTGAGCCTGGGCCAGGAATTCGGCGGCTACGGAGCCCAGCTGGATTTAGCTCTGGAAACCATCCGCGCCAGCCTGCCCCAGGTGCGCCAGCTGGCCATCGGCGGCACGGCGGTGGGCACCGGCCTCAATGCCCCCAGCGGCTTCGGCGAGGCGGTGGCGGCGAGGCTGGCCGAGAGTCTCGGCCTGCCCTTCACCAGCGCGCCCAATAAGTTTCAGGCCCTGGCCGGCCATGAGCCCCTGGCCGCGGCCCACGGGGCCCTCACCGTGCTGGCAGGCTCGCTGCTCAAGATCGCCAACGACATCCGCTGGCTGGCCAGTGGCCCCCGCTGCGGCCTGGGGGAGCTGGTGATTCCGGAAAACGAACCTGGCAGTTCAATCATGCCCGGCAAGGTGAATCCCACCCAGGCCGAGAGCCTGACGATGGTGGCCGTGCAGGTGATGGGCAACAACACCGCGGTGCAGCTGGCCGCCAGCCAGGGCAATTTCGAGCTGAATGTGTTCAAACCAGTGATCGCCCACAACGTGCTCGAAAGCATCGAGCTGCTCGCTGGCGGCTGCACCAGCTTCCGCCAGCATTGCGTCGAGGGTCTCAGGGCCAATGAAAGCCGCATCGAAACCCTGCTGGATCAGAGCCTGATGCTGGTCACGGCCCTCACCCCGGCGATCGGCTACGACCGGGCCTGCGCCATCGCCAAGCACGCCCACAACCACCAGCTCAGCCTCAAGGAGGCCGCCCTAGTGCTAGGCGAGATCAGCGCTGAAGAGTTCGATCGCTGGGTGCAGCCCGAGCAGATGGTCTAAAGCTGCCAAATCCAATAAAGCTGCCAGTATTAAGCAAGAGGGTTCTTACCTTCACGGGCTAAGCGGAGAGATAAGACGATGACCCTACTTTTGAGCGACAGCGCCTTTGCTGATGCCGGCATCCCGATGGCCTTTGTTGTTCCCAGCGCCGAGCGGGGTGGTCTGGGCTTGATCCAGTCAGCCAATGGGGCCATGGCCTTTTTTACCGGCCGCTCCCCGGAGGACCTGACGGGGCTGGCGTTTGCAGATCTTGTGCACCGCGACGATGTCGCCATCGGGGAAGACCAGCTCGCCAGACTGAGCAGTGGCCAGGTAGAGAGCTGCAGCTTTGAGAAACGCTTTGAGCACGCCGATGGCCATCGCACCTGGGGACTAGTAACGGTGGCCCAGGGCCACGACACTGATGGCAGCCGCCAGGGGTCCTTGGTGGTGCAGGTGCACGACATATCCGAGCGCAAGCATTTCGTCGGCCAACTGGAATATTTCGCCGACCACGACCCGCTCACCTCGCTGTACAACCAGCGCCGCTTCCGCATCGACGTCGAACGCCAGCTCGCCTACGGCCGCCGCCATGGCAGTGGGGGGGCGGTGTTGATGCTCGACCTCGACAACTTCAAGGAGGTCAACGACCAGTACGGCCATGCCGCCGGAGATGCCCTGATCATTGCGGTGGCCACCACCCTCAGCGGAAATTCCCGGGAAACCGATGAGGTTTCCCGCCTGGGAGGCGATGAATTCGCTGTGTTACTGCCTGAAGCAGAACTAGCCGAGGCCGAAAGCCACGCTGAAAAGCTGCTGCGAGCCATCGCTGCGGTGGTAGTGGAAGGAGCCGGCCAAGGCATCACCGTGGCCGCCAGTTGCGGCGTGGCCGGCTTCACAAGCGATGACGGCCAGTGCGCCGACGACCTGCTGATCAACGCCGACCTGGCGCTATATCAGGCCAAGGAATCCGGCCGGGGCTGCGTCAGGGTATTTCACACCGACAGCGGCCTGCACGAAAAGGTGACTGCTCGTTTGATGTGGTCAGAGCGGATCCGAGAAGCCCTCGACCACGACGGCTTCGTGCTGCACGCCAAACCGGTGATCGATCTGCAAACAAATGCGGTGGCCTTCTACGAGCTGGCGATCCGGCTGCGGGCCCCCGGAGGCATCCTGATTCCCCCGGCGGTGTTCCTCTACACGGCCGAACGCTTCGGCATGGCCATCGACATCGATGAGTGGGTCACCGGGCGGGCCATCACCCTGCTGGAGGAGATGAACCAGGCCCAACCCATCGCCCTGGGGGTGAACATCAGTGGCGCGTCTCTGCAGGGGGATCGTTTCGCCCAGTTCCTCGAAACCCAGCTGGCAGGAACCAGCTTCCCCCGCGAGCTGCTGATCTTTGAGCTCACGGAATCGGTGGCGATGGCCAACCTCGAACAGGCCCGCCAGTTGGGCCGGGTGCTCACCAAACTCGGCTGCCGGCTGGCGCTGGACGACTTCGGAGCCGCCTTCGGCAGCTTCTACTACCTCAAACATCTGCCCGTCGATCTGCTCAAAATCGCCGGGGAATACGTGCGCGGCCTGGGCACGGAACACGACCCCGCCGACCGCCTGATCATCGAGGCGGTGGTGAAGCTGGCCAAGGGACTCGGGACCCTGGTGGTGGCTGAGTTCGTGGGCGACCAGGAGACCCGTCAGGAACTGCTATCGATGGGGGTGCGCCTGGGCCAGGGGGCCTTCCTCGGCCCCTCCCGGGACGTTAGGGAGATTGAAAGCCTCCAGCCCCAGGGCGCCCAGCAAGACCCTCAAACAGTCACATCGCCTACCGAAGTCGGGGCCACCGGCCTGGTGGGATAGGCCCCATGGCCCAATCCCACCCACCCCTGCTGGAGCGCGATGCGCTCGCCAGCCTCAACCAGCTGCGTGATGGTCCCGCAGCCGTGCGCCTGGCCAGCCATCTACTTATGACTTTCGCGGGCGGCCTGGTGTGGGCCCACCAGCCCTGGCCCCTGGCCCTGAGGCTGGTGGGGCTGCTGGTGTGCGGCATCGGCCTGGCCACCTGCTTCGCGCCCCTGCACGAGTGCTGCCATCGCACGGCCTTTCGCGGCAGAAAGCTGAACGACACGGTGGCCTGGTTCGCCGGGCTGCTGAGCTTCTACAACTCCACCTACTACCGGCGCTACCACCAGTGGCACCACCGCTACACCCACCAACCGGGACTCGATCCCGAACTGGAGGATCCCGTGCCCACCAATCCCTGGGCCTACCTGCGCGAAGTGAGTGGCTGGAACTGGTGGAGCGGCAAGTGGGGCGGCTACGCCCGGCTGCTCTGGGGAGACCTAAGCAACTTGAGCTACCTGAGCCCTGAAGCCATTCCCCAGGTGCGGCGCTCGGTGCGGCTGCAGTTCGCCGTTTACGCAGCCCTAGCCCTGGCCTCCCTGCTGAGCGGCACCGGCTTTCTGCTGTGGTTCTGGCTGCTGCCCCTGGCGGTGGGCCAGCCCCTGCTGCGCTTTGTGCTGCTGGCCGAGCACAGCGGCTGCTGCTTCAGCGTCGACGGCACCGAGAACACCCGCACCACCCTCACCAATCCTGCGGTGCGCTGGCTGATGTGGAACATGCCGTTCCACGCCGAGCACCACCTCTACCCTTCCCTCCCCTTCCACGCCCTGCCCGCAGCCCACGGCCCCATCGCCCCGCACCTGCGCCACTGCGATCGGGGTTATCTGGCGGTGCACCGCCGCCTGCTGCGCAACCTGCCACTCCTGGGCCTGCCGGCATGAACGCCACCGCAGTCGCCCAGCGCACCCAGCACCCCCTGGGCAACCTTCCCCTGGCCTGCGGCCACACCCTGCCGGAGGCCCAGCTCACCTACCTCCAGATCGGCGAGCTCAACGCCCAGCGCTCCAACCTGATCCTGGTGCCCACCTCCTATGGGGCCCGGCCCGAGGATCTGGCCTGGCTGGCCGGCCCGGTGCTGGATCCGGAGCGCTGGTGCATCGTGATTGCTGGCATGTTCGGCAACGGCGCCTCCAGCAGCCCCAGCCACGGCGCCATGGGCCTGGCCGAACAGGGCTGGGTGGTGAGCCACCGCGACAACGTCGCAGCCCAACGACAACTGCTGGCGGAGGTGTTCGGCGTTGAACGGCTCCCCCTGATCTACGGCTGGTCGATGGGGGCCCAACAGGCCTACCAGTGGGCCGTCGAACACCCGGAGGCGGTGGAGCGGATCTGCTGCGTCTGCGGCACCGCCCGCACCACCCCCCACAACCGCCTGTTCCTGCTCAGCCTGCGCCAAGCCCTCACCGCCGATCGCCACTGGAATGGCAGCGGCTTCAACGCACCGCCGGAGCAGGGGCTGCGCACCTACGCCCTGATCTACGCCAGCTGGGCCGCCAGCCAGCCCTTCTTCCGCAGCCTCGCCGAGCCGGTGGAAGACCACGTGGAGCAGCACTGGCTGCCCCACTACCAGCGCCATGACCCCCGCGATCTGATCGCCATGCTCGACACCTGGCTGGC
>NZ_JAGQDB010000037.1:0-22264 GCF_024346495.1 Cyanobium sp. A1C-AMD
AGGGGGGGCTGTGCGCAAACGATCAACCAAAGCAGGGTGGGCTTGGGTAAGGGGCACCGGGCCAACAATGCCGCGGGTGGCCTGCTCGGGGCCTTCGGCGTAGGCGGCGGCGAGATCGGCGAAGTTGGCATCGCCGTCATCAATACGCAAGTAGAGCTCGCGGGCGAGACCACCATCGCGGAGGCGCAGCAGGCTGTAAACGACGCGATCGAGCTGGTTCTTGCGCTGCAGAAAGCGAGCCTCGGCCTTGGCGGAGAAATCGCCTTGGCAGAGGAGCTGCAGCTGCAGGGGTTGACGCATCTGCGCCTCGAGGGCGGCAGGGCTGAGCATGCGGGCTACTGCCCAGGCTTTGAGGGCCTCAGCGTCGGGGATTTGGTGCTGACGACAAAAAGCCTGCCTGGCCGCATCTATTTGCTCATCGCTTAGGGCAACATTGCTGGCCGCCAAAGCCAAAAGATTGGTACGCACGTAGGGCTCAAGCAAGCCAAGACGGGCCAAATCTTTCAGCGAAACCGACGAACTCTCTTGAGACTCATCTAACATTTATAAGATTGCCCATGGGCGACTTGATGCCAATATAACAATTTGCCAATGCATTTGCGCGAATCGAAATTGCTAAAGCGCCAATCTTACAGACCCAGCCATCTGCTGGTCATCGCTGGATGCAAGGGGCAATGTGGCGCAATTCGATCCGAGCTCGCATTCTCCCTGATTCACCAATTGGGCCTGGGCTGGCCTGCACGCGAAGCTCTCTGCGCCAAAAGGAACGCCAAGCGTTAGACCAATCAGGCAATTCCATTCCCCTCCGCCCGGTGCCCCAGCCCCTGGCCGCCGATTCGCTGCCAGCAACTGCCCTGCCAGTAGTGGAAACCTTCCACTCCCTCCAGGGTGAAGGCCTGCAAGCCGGCCGCAGCGCTTTCTTCATCCGCCTGGGGGGCTGCGCGGTGGCCTGCCCCTGGTGCGACACCAAACACTCCTGGCCTGCCGATCTGCACCCCCAGCGCCCCCTGGCTGAGCTGGCTGGCGAAGCCGAGGCCGCCGCCGAAGCCGGTGCCGCTTTTGTTGTGATCACCGGCGGTGAACCGCTGCACCACAACCTGGGCTTGCTCTGCCAGGCCCTGGAGCCCTCGGGCCTGCCCCTGCACCTGGAAACCAGCGGCGTGGATCAGCTCAGCGGCCGCTTCGCCTGGATCACCCTTTCGCCTAAGCGCCACCGCCCTCCCAGCACCGAGCTGCTTGCCGCCTGCCAGGAGCTCAAGGTGGTGGTGCACGAGGCCGCCGATCTGGCCTTTGCCGCAGCCATGGCCGTCCAAGCCCGGGAGGCGCGCGGCGGGAGTCCTGGACCCGAGCTGCTGCTGCAACCAGGCTGGGACTCCCCAGCCGGCCAGGCCCTGGCGATCGATTACGTGCGCCGCAACCCCCAATGGCGGCTCAGCCTGCAGAGCCACAAGTTGCTGGGATTGCGCTGATCACTGCAGCTGCGCCGGGCGCTCCTGGCTTTCCGCCTTCCACAGCCGCCAGCGCAGCTCCAGCGGCCGAGGGGCATCGACCACGATCGGGCGGCTGGCGTTGTATGGCACCACAAACGCCTTACCGGCCATCGGCACAAAGCCGAAGCGACGCGGCTGGTCCGCCGGACAGGCCATGCGGGTGGAGGCCAACTGCCCCACATCCGTGACCCGGTAGATCACCGGTCCGCCCTTCTGTGCCGGCTTGACGGCGCGGAGCTTGCCGCCGAACATTTGGCGATTGCAATCGAGTTGGACCATGTGTCCCACCAGCAACTGCACCCGCCAGTCGGCGGGGTTTGACGACAGGGCGGCATCGGAGTTGGGGGGCAGCACCCCCGGCAGCTGAATCACCCAGCGCCGGTCGCCGGCAGCGACTTTGGGGTAACTGGAAAGATCCAGCCGCGGAACCGCCGAGACGGGCGCTGCAGCGAGCAGCAAAACAAGCGCCGCGTTCTTGATGCCCCTGGCCCAATTCATGTCCACATATGCGCTGTTATGGCCATCGTGGCGGCCGCAAGCGGCGCTGGCATTGGGGAAGATGTACTTCTGTACAAGCGCCTCAACGCCATCGCCAGCCCAGTAGCCGTGTCTGCCGCAACCATGCCCGCCCCACCCCTCGCCATCGCCCTGCTCTCCGGCGGCCTGGATTCAGCTACCGCCGCGGCCCTGGCGATTGAAGCCGGTTATCAGGTGATCGGGCTGTCGCTGGATTACGGCCAACGCCATCGCCGCGAACTGCAAGCCGCGGCCGAACTGGCACCGCTCCTGGGGCTGGCTGAACACCACACCATCGCCGTCAACCTGGCCGCCTGGGGTGGCTCCGCCCTCACCGACACCGCCATCGCCGTGCCCAGCGCCGGGGTTGAGGCGGGCGTGATCCCGAGCACCTATGTGCCGGGACGCAACACCGTGTTCATCGCCTTGGCGCTGAGCCTGGCTGAGGCCCGCGGCGCCGAGAAGCTGGTGCTGGGAGTGAATGCTGTCGACTACTCCGGCTACCCCGACTGCCGTCCCGACTACCTCGAAGCCTTCCAGACCCTGGCTGAGCTGGCGAGCAAGGACGGCCGCGAAGGCCACGCCGCCCAGCTCTGGGCACCCCTGGTGACCTGGAGCAAAACCCGGATCGTGCAAGAGGCCCGGCGGCTCGGCGTACCGATCGAGCGCACCTGGAGCTGCTACGAGGGCGGCGAGCAGCCCTGCGGCATGTGCGACAGCTGCCGCATCCGCGATGCCGCCCTGCTGGCAGCCGGGGTATGAGCCCGCCCCGCCAGCTCGAGCTCCTGCATCACCCCCTGCCCTGGCGGGATCCCTGGCCCCTGGTGCAAGCCCTGGCGGCCGAGCTGGGGAGGGAAGGTCTGGTGTGGCTCGATAGCGATGGCAGCGCCCAGGGCCCCTGCAGCCGCCTCGGCCTGGCGCCCCTGGAGCAGTGCATCTGCCGCGGCCTACCGGGGGAGACCGGAGCCAGTGATCCCTTTGCGCTGCTAGCCGATCTGGCCGCTGGCGGCGGCCATTGGATGGGCTGGCTCAGCTACGAAGCCGGGGCCTGGGTGGAGCCGGCACCCCATTGGCAGTCGCCCGACATGGCCCTGCTCTGGGCTGCCCGCCACGACCCGGTGCTGGTGTTTGACCATGGCAGCCAGCAGCAGTGGCTGGAGGGTCAAGATCCAGCGCGGCTAAGCAGCTTCGCTGCCCTGTTGGAGCGGCTTGATCTAGGCGCCGCGCCAGGGAGCCAAGCCCCGGCCGCAATCGCGCCAGCCTCCTGGCACTGGCACACCCCACCGGAGCGCTTTGCCGCCCAGGTGGAGCAAGTGTTGGCCTGGATCGCCGCCGGCGATCTTTTCCAAGCCAATCTCACCGCCTGCTGCGAGCACACCTTATTAAGCCCCGCCGATCCCCTTGGCCTTTACGGCCGCCTGCGCGAGCTATGCGCCGCCCCGTTTGGCGGCCTGGCAATCGCCGGCGGGGCGGCGGCGGGGGAGGCGGTGCTGTCGGCCTCGCCGGAGCGATTCCTGCGGGTGGGGGAGGGCGGCCAGGTGGAAACCAGGCCGATCAAGGGCACCCGGCCGCGCCATGCCGATGCCGACGCCGATGCCGACGCCGCCGCCGACCTGGTGACCAGCCCCAAGGACCGGGCCGAGAACGTGATGATCGTCGACCTACTGCGCAACGACCTGGGCCGGGTGTGCAAGCCAGGCTCGATCCAGGTGTCCCAGCTGGTAGGGCTGGAGAGCTACCGCCAGGTGCACCACCTCACCTCGGTGGTGCGGGGCCAGCTGGAGCCGGGGCTGAACACGATTGACCTGCTGCGGGCCTGCTGGCCAGGCGGTTCGATCACCGGCGCCCCCAAGATCCGCGCCTGCCAGCGCCTGCATGGCCTCGAGCCGGTGCCGCGGGGGCCCTACTGCGGCTCCCTATTCAGGATTGGCAGCGACGGCCAGTTCGACAGCAACATCCTGATCCGCTCGCTGCTGCTGCGCGGCCAGCGCCTACGGGCCCACGCCGGCTGCGGCATCGTGGCCGACTCCGACCCCGCCGCCGAAGCCGAGGAGTTGGGCTGGAAACTGCAACCGCTACTGGAGGCCCTGGCATGAACACCCCAATCGCCTGGTTGGGCGACGGCACCGGGCAAGGGCGCTGGGGGACACCGCAGACCCTGACCCTGCCGATCAGCGATCGGGGCCTGCTGCTAGCCGATGGCCTGTTTGAAACCCTGCTGGTGGAGGCAGGTCACGCCTGGCTGCTGGAGGAACACCTCGCTCGCTGGCAGAGCTCGGCGGCGCTGCTGGGGCTGCCGCCACCGCCAGGAGCGGCAACCGTGCAGCCCCTAATCGCCGCAGCGATCGAGCGCAGCGGCATCGGCAAGGCCCTGGGCAGCAGCGGCGCCCTGCGACTCAACTGGAGCCGCGGCAGCGGTGCACGGGGCATCGACCCGCCTAGCAACGGCAGCCCCAGCTTCTGGCTGCAGCTCAGTGCCATCAAACCGTGTTTTGAGCCGGTGCGAGTGATCGTTAGTCCCACCGAAACCCGCAGCGCCACCAGCCTGCTGAGCCGCTGCAAGAGCTTCGCCTACGGGGCCTCGATCCAGGCCCGCCGCCAGGCCCTGGAGGATGGTGCCGACGACGCCCTGCTGGCCAGCTCCGCCGGCGGCCTCTGCTGCGGCACCAGCGCCAACCTGCTGGTGTGCCGCGGGGGCTCCTGGATCACCCCGCCCCTGAGCAGCGGCTGCCTGCCGGGGGTGATGCGGCAGCGGGGTCTGGATCGGGGCCTGATCACTGAAGCCCCGGTCAACGAGCAAGATCTGGCCAGCTGCGAGGCGGCCTGGTTGATCAACAGCCTGGGCTGCCGGCCGATCAGCCACCTGGGCGCCCGACCGATAGCCAACCCCGCTCCATCTGGCGGCGGCAGCCAGGAGGCGGAGACGTTCTGGCGACAACTCCTGCAGGCCAGCCCATGACCCGGCGATGACCAACTCCGAACTCTCGCGCCAGCTGGGGCTGCGCAGCCTCACCCTGGCCGTGGTGACGAGCACTATCGGCTCAGGCTGGCTGTTTGCCCCCTTTTACGCCGCCCGCAGTGCCGGCCCAGCAGCCCTCTGCGCCTGGCTACTGGGCGGAATGTTGGCCTTCAGCCTGGCCCTGGTATTTGCCGAACTGGGCTCCCTGGTGAGCAGTTCCGGCGCCCTGGCCCAGATCCCCCTGCTCAGTCACGGCCGCACCGCCGGCTTCATCGGCGGCTGGAGCGCCTGGATCGCCTACCTGGCCCTGCCCACCATCGAGGTGCTGGCGGTGATGCAATACCTGGCCAGCAGCTTCTCCTGGCTGACGGCCGATGGAGGCAGCGGCCAGGTGCTCAGCGGTCCAGGCCTAGCCCTGGCCACCGCCCTACTCGCATTGCTGGCCTGGATCAACCTGGCAGGGGTGGGCTGGCTAGCCCGCTGGATCGACGGGCTCACCGCCTGGAAACTGGCCGTACCCCTGGTGATCTCGGTCACGCTGATGCTGGCTTCGGGCCACTGGGGCAATCTCGCCGCCAGCCGCCTAGCCCCGGGCGAAACCCTGCAGGGCATGGTGACGGCGATCAGCAGCGGCGGGATTTTGTTTTCGCTGCTGGGCTTTCGCACCGCCATGGATCTGGCCGGCGAAACCCGCCGTCCCCAGCGCACCGTGCCCCTGGCCATGGCCCTTGGTCTGGCCATCTCCCTTGGCATCTACCTAATCCTGCAGCTGGCCTTCCTGGTATCCATCCCCCCCGACCAGCTGGCTGGCGGCTGGGCCCGACTTGAGCTCACCGCCCACGGCGGACCCCTGGTGGCCCTGGCCATGGGCCTGGGTCTGGGCTGGGTGGCGCGGCTGCTGCTGCTAGATGCGGTGATCTCCCCGAGCGCCACGGCCATGGCCTACATGGGCGCCTCGGCGCGGGTGAGCTGGATGATGGGGCGCTGCGGACTGCTGCCCAGCAGCTTTGGGCGGCTCAACCGCCAGGCGGTGCCCTCAGTCGCCCTGTTAATGAGCCTGGCGATGGGGGTGTTGATGCTGCTCAGCGGCCCCAGCTGGCAAACCGTGGTGAGCTTCCTCACCGCCACCTTGGTGATCGCCCTGGCCATGGGCCCGGTAAGCCTGATAGCCCTGCGCCGGCAATTGCCCGATGCTCAGCGGGCTTACCGATTGCCCTGGGCCGGTGTCTGGTGCAGCTCCGCCTTCGTGCTGGCCACCTGGGCGATCAGCTGGTGCGGCACCAGCTCCCTGCGAGGAGCCAGCCTGATCGTGCTGGTGCCGGCCGGGCTGTTTGCCCTGGCCGATCGCCAGCAGCTACGCCATGGACTTTGGTGGTTTCTGTACCTCGGCGGCATCGTGGCCATCACCTGCGTGCCGCTGGGCCTATTGGCCCAGCTGGCTGCTCTAGCTATCTGGGCCTTGGTGGTATTTCCGATCGCCACCAGCTCCCGACTACCTCAGTTGCAACCCATGGTGGAAATGCGATAAGTGAAACCAGTGGCCGCCTGGTCTGCACTGGCACCAATCTTGAAGTTGAGCTGGCTCACGGTTTTGCCGGGAATGGCGGGGAAGGGGCCCCACATGCGGCCGGTGCCCATCTGGGGTGCAAACGACTCATTGATCACCTGCAAGCTGGAGCCGTCAGTGAACTTGAGATAGCCCTGGATGGGGTAGGTGGCACTCACCGAGGAGTTGGCGGTGAAGAAGAACTTGTAGCTGCCGTAGGGCTGAGTAACGAAGAAATCGGTGTTCCAGTTGGGGCGGCCAAAGGGATTGCCTGCACCGATAGTTTTGGTGATGACGTTGGTGGTGCCATCGCCACCCACTGGCGCCAGGAACTGGCAGGTTTGGGCCTGGACTGGAGCCAAACCGGCAACCAGGGTGGTGCCGCACAGACCGGCCGCGAAGACCGCCACAAGGGAAGGGCGCATCAAATTTCTAGGTGACTTTGATCAGCCTATTTCTAGCCTCAAACGCTCAAGAAGCGCTGGATCATCTCCGAGCTGAGATCGGCCGTGGCGCCACTGGCCACGATGCCGCCCTTCTGCATGGCGTAATAACAGTCGGATTGGCGCACAAAACTGGCGTGATGCTCCACCAGCAACACCGAAATGCCCGTCTCTCGAATGATCCGGCTCACGGCCCGCTGGATGTCGAGCACCACCGAGGGCTGAATGCCCTCAGTTGGTTCATCCAGCAGCAGCAGACGGGGCTTGCCGAGCAGAGCCCGGGCGATGGCCAGCTGCTGCTGTTGACCACCGGAGAGATCGCCGCCACGGCGAGCCAGAAACTTCTCCAGCACCGGGAATAGCTCAAACACCAGCGGGTCGATATGGCGATGGCGGCCCATACCCCCCGGCAGGGCTTCCAGACCCAGCAGCAGGTTTTCGCGCACGCTGAGCTGGGGAATGATCTCCCGCCCTTGGGGCACATAGCCAATGCCCGCCCGGGCGCGGCGGTGGGGGGCCAGGCCGCCGCAGTCGCTGCCTGCCAGCTCGATGCAACCGCTGCGCTGGGGCACTAGGCCGATGATCGACTTGAGCAGGGTGGTTTTACCAACTCCATTGAGCCCGATCAAGCAGGCCATCTGACCAGGCGCAATCGATAGATCGACGTTGCGCAGGATGTGGCTCTCCCCGTAATAGACGTTGAGCCCGCGCACGCTCAGCAAGCGGCTGGATTCGCCCTGGGCTGGGGTAGTCATGGTGGCAGAAGCAGTCATACGTCGTCCTCAACACCGAGATAAACCTCGATCACGCGGGGATCGCTCTGCACCGTCTCCATCGTGCCCTCACAAAGCACGTGTCCCTCATGCAGCACGGTCACAGGGCAATCGAGCTCGCGGATGAAGTCCATGTCGTGTTCGATCACCAGCACGGTGTGATCGCCAGCAAGGCTGCGCAGCAAAGCACCGGTGCGCTCGGTCTCCTCCTCGGAAAGGCCGGCCACCGGCTCATCCACCAGCAGCACATAAGGGTCTTGGGCCAGCAACATGGCGATCTCAAGCCATTGCTTCTGGCCGTGGGAAAGGCTGCCGGCCCGCCGGGAGGCATGGGCCTCGAGGCCAACCACGGCCAGCAACTCTTGAACGCGCTGGCGCTGACGGCTATCGAGGCTGCCAAACAACAGCTTGAAGGGTGAGTGGCTGCCTTTAACAGCCAGCTCCAAATTGCGGCGAGGGCTGAGGTTTTGGTAGACGCGCGGCGTCTGAAATTTGCGCCCAATGCCTAGCCGAGCGATGCGGTGCTCAGCAATGCCTAACAACGAGCGCCCCCGAAACACCACGTCGCCTTTGGTGGGGCGCACCTTGCCTGTGATCACATCAAGGAAGGTGGTTTTACCCGCCCCATTAGGGCCGATCACGGCCCGCAGCTCACCGGGTGCCAGGGAGAGGTTGAGATCGTTGAGGGCCCAAAAACCATCGAAGCTGACGCTGACACCGCGTAGCTCCAGCAACGGGGCGACCAAAGGGGCGGCAATAGATGCAGTCATGGGGCACCTCCAGGAGGAAGGTCGGACCTAAACGCCTGGCGCTCCGCCTGCGCAGCAGGGTCAAGATCCAAGCCTGGATAAGTGGGAGCCAATGGTGGCCAGCCAACCATGGACTGGATATGGCGCGGGCCACCCTGACGCCACCAACCAACCAAGCCATCAGGCAGGGCCGTGACCACCAATAGGAACAAACCACCCTGGATAAACAGCCAGGTTTCCGGCAGTTGTTCACTCACCAGGCTCTTGGCGTAGTTGATCAAAACGGCACCAAGCACGGCTCCGATCAAGGTGCCGCGGCCACCCACCGCCACCCAGATCACCATCTCAATAGAGAAAGGCACGGCCATGTATTGGGGCGACACAATGCCCGACTGCACGGTGTAGAGGGCACCGCTCACGCCAGCCATGGCACCGGCAATGGCAAACACAAGTGTTTTGTAGGCCGTGGGGTTGTAGCCGGTGAAACGCAGGCGCGGCTCGTCGTCACGGATGGCGATCAAGGCATCGCCAAAGCGACCACGGGTGAGCCAGCGGCAGAGCAACCACGCAGCCATCACCAGCACCACAGTGAGCCAGAAAAGGTTGCGCTGCATGGCATCACTGCCCACCAGCTCCCCAAAGATCCGGGCGGTATCAGTTTTGAGGCCATTGGTGCCATTAATCAGCTTTTGCTGGCCATTAAAAAAGTTGAAAAAGACCAGCAGGGCCGCCTGGGTAAGAATCGAAAAGTAGACCCCCTTGATGCGGTTGCGGAAAACTAGATAACCAAGCACACCTGCCACCAAGGCTGGCAACACCCATATACACAAGCCCGTAAACACAGCCGACTGAAATGGCTGCCAAAAAACAGGGAGCTGCTTAACTCCATAAAGCCCGAAAAACTCAGGCAACTCCCCAGGCGCCAGAGATAAGAGCTGCAAATGCATGCCAATGGCATAGCCACCTAGGGCAAAGAAGATGCCCTGACCCAGGCTCAGCATGCCAGTAAAACCCCAGATCAGATCTATACCCAGGGCTACGATTCCCAGGGACAAAAACCGACCCAGCAGGTTGAGCCGGAACGGCGGCAAAATCACCGGCAAGATGAACGCTGCTGCCACAAGCAGCAGCCACGGCAACCAGGTGCGCAATTTCGCCATGGCTCAGGCCTCCACCAGCCGTCCCTTCTGCGGGAACAGGCCAGCGGGCCTGAACTGCAGGAACACGACGATCAGAGCAAACACGAGCACCTTTGCCATCGAGGTGGTGGCAAAAAATGTGATCAGCTCATTGAGACCTGCTGGCATGGCTGGCCAGAGCAGCAGTAGGGAGCCAGAGCCGATCACATAGCTGAGCACTCCAATACCCAGGGCCGCTACAACCGTGCCGAGAAGTTTGCCAACCCCACCCAACACCACCACCATGAAGCAGTCAACGATGTAGTTGCCGCCAAGGTTTGGGCCCACGGAGCCGAGCAAAGTCACAGCCACACCAGCCACTCCAGCCAAGCCCGATCCCACCAAAAAGGTGAGCGCATCGACGGTTTCGGTGGGAATTCCCAGGCAGTCGCTCATCGAGCGGTTTTGGGTAACGGCCCGGATGCGAATCCCCCAGACGCTCTTCTGCAGAAACCAATGGACCGCCACCAGGGCAATCGCCGTAAGAGCAACAATGAACAGGCGTGCCGTTGGCATATTGACACCGCCGAGTTCAACCGAACCACGCAACCACAGCGGAGCAGTGACGTCTAGGTTGCGAGCGCTAAACCAGGGCTGATCCAGCACCCTAAAACCACCCAATCCGGAGGCCAAGATGATGCCGATCAGACCAGAAATTAGCCAGGTAGCCACTGCAAGCAATGGGGTCCAGCGCCGTTGAGCCCAGTAGCTGGGCCACAACCGCGGTGTGGCCAGGCCTAGAGCCACGGCCACCACAAGCCCCACAACAAAGGCACTGCTCACCGAGCGTACAAATTGCTGCAAAATCAGGCTTACCCCCCAGGTTGCCAAGAGAGTTTCCAACGGCCTGCCATATAGGCGCCGAATTACGGTTTTTTCCAGCAACAAACCCGCCAAACCACTAACTAAAAAAGCAAGCGGTATCGCCACCAAAATGTAGATGGGGAAAAGACCCTCCAGAGGGCCATTTTTAAATAGGTTTTGCACCACGAAGGTGGTGTAAGCCCCGAGCATCATCAACTCGCCGTGGGCCATGTTGATGACCCCCATCAAGCCAAAGACAACGGCCAAGCCAAGGGCGGCCAGCACCAGCACCGAACCGATGGCCAAGCCATTGAAGAGTGTGTCGTAAAGAAGATCCATGGCGCCCAACAGGGCTCGGCAAGGGAAAGAAAAATAAAAACGAAGTGAAAAGGGGGAGACAAGCTCCCCCGATCTCAAGTCAATAGGCAAGCCCAGGGCTCACATCTTGAACTTACCGGCGTCAGGACGATCCTGGGTCCAATCGCAGGTGTAACCCTTGGTTGCGGGAACAAACTGGTTCCAGGCAATCGGCTTGAGAACTCCCTTGTTCTCGATGATCTTGAACATGCCGTCCTTTTGGACCTCACCAATCATCACCAGCTCGGTGGTGTGGTGATTGGGCTGCACCTCGATCTTGCCCTGGGGGGCATCGAAAGTCACACCGATTAACGCCTTACGCACTGCGTTGTCATCAACGCTATTGGCCTTCTCAGCCCCAGCGGCCCAGAGGTAGACCATGTTGTAGGCGGATTCAGCCGGGTCATTGGTGACCCGATTCTCGCCGTACTTGGCCTTGAAATCAGTAGTGAACTTCTTGGAAGCCGGGGTGTCGAGACTCTGGAAGAAGTTCCAGGCCGCATAGGTGCCTTCCAGATACTCGGGGCCAATTGCCGCAACCTCCTCCTCAGCAATTGAGAAGCTCATAATCGAATAGCCATTGGCAGGGGTGATGCCAGCAGCCTTCATCTGCTTGAAGAAGGCGACGTTACTGTCGCCGTTCAGAGTGTTGACAATCACGCCACCCTTGGGCAGGGCCTGCTTGATCTTGGCAATGATCGGAGCCACCTCGGTGTTGCCAAGCGGCAGGTAGTCCTCACCCACCAGATTACCACCCTCAACCTTGAGCTGCTCCTTCATGATCGTGTTCGCGGTGCGCGGATACACGTAATCGGAGCCCACTAGGAAGAAGTCCTTGCCCTTGTTCTTGAGCAGCCAAGAAACAGCCGGTTCAGCCTGTTGGTTGGGGGTGGCACCGGTGTAGAAGATGTTCTTGGAGCACTCCTGACCTTCGTACTGGATCGGATAGAAGAGGAAGTGATCCTTGGCCTCAAACACAGGCAGCATCGCCTTGCGGCTAGCTGAGGTCCAGCCACCAAACACCACAGCCACCTGATCCTGATCGATCAGTTTTTTGGCTTTCTCGGCGAAGGTAGGCCAGTCAGAGGCACCATCCTCTTCGACGGGAACAATCTTCAGCTTCTTGCCATCGATGGTGATCCCGCCCTTGGCGTTGATCTCATCGATAGCCATCAACTCGGCTTCAGCCACCGTGTTTTCGGAGATGGCCATGGTGCCGGAGCGGGAATGCAGAATCCCCACCTTCACTTCACCGTCAAAATCGCCAGAGGCTTTTTCGCCGCCGCCGCCGCAGGCCACCAGCGAAAGGCTGGCTGCCATCGCCGTAGCACCAGCGACATAACGCATGGTGGTTTTGCGCATCAGGGAAGACTTCATAAAAACTCCTACGGGAAACCGCTGAATGTCCCGCTGCGATTTAGCGGTCAGTGGAAGGTATCCAGTTGTCACACGTTGGCCCTGTAGTGGTTGCTACGGATCTCGCAAAAGCAAGCTAATCAGGGCAGCTGGGCCCACAAAAACTGCTCCACCACCTCCAGCCCTTCGCCGCTGCGGATGTTGGTGAAGCACCAAGGGCGCCCAGGGCGCATGCGTTCGGTGTCGGCTGCCATCACCTCGAGGCTGGCTCCCACCATGGGAGCCAGGTCGGTCTTGTTGATCACCAGCAGATCGGAGCGGGTGATCCCCGGGCCGCCCTTGCGAGGGATTTTGTCGCCGGCGGCCACATCGATTACGTAGATGCAGAGATCCACCAGCTCCGGGCTGAAGCTGGCGGCCAGGTTGTCGCCGCCGCTCTCCACCAGCACCAGATCCAGATCGGGGAAGGCCGCCTCCAGCTCGGCCACCGCCGCCCGGTTGATCGAACAGTCCTCGCGGATGGCGGTGTGGGGGCAGCCACCGGTTTCGACGCCGCGGATGCGCTCGGGCTCTAGGGCCCCAGCTCGGGTGAGGAACTGGGCATCCTCCTGGGTGTAGATGTCGTTGGTGACAACCGCCAGCTGCAGGCGATCGCGCAGCCGCCGGCAGAGGGCCTCCACCAAGGCGGTTTTGCCCGAGCCCACCGGCCCGGCTACGCCCACCCGCAGCTTGCTCATCGGATCCGCTCAGCTGCGAAACAGCCTGGAGTACAGCTCGGCGTGGCGCAACTGGGCCAAACCCGCACCCACACCACCGCTCCAGAGCTGGTCGGGATCGGCAGCCGCCAGTTCCAGGGCCCGCTCGGCAATCAAAGGCGCCAGACCCAGCTGCAGGCGCTGGGCCTCGGTGGGTCCTAGAGGCACCAGCCGCAACGCCGCACTGAGCTGGTTTGCCACCCAGCCATACAAGTAGGCCTCAACCAGCTCGGTGGCGGCAACCTCCAGGGCGCGGCCCGCCAGGGCAAAGGCTGCCGGCCAAGCCAGGTTCAAAGCAGGCGGATTGAAGCCCAGCTCAGCCAGCAGCCCCAGGAGCGACGCGCCCATCTGACGCTGCTGGGCGCGCACCTCCGCCGCCTCCCGCAGGGCCAGCAACCAGCTATCGCGCTCGCGCAATTCGGCTGCTTCAGCCAGCAGCAAACCGGGCAAACTGGCCGCCTCCAGCACCAAGGTGCCGCGCTGCAACTCAGCCTCCAACCAGGCCCTCACACCAGCCCCATCCAGCAAAAGCCCGCGCTGCACCAGCACCTCCAAGCCCTCCGAATAACTGAAGGCCCCCACCGGCAGTGCTGGGCTGATCAGTTGAAACAAGCGCAAGCGGCTAGTGGTCATGGCTGTGGCCGTGGCCGTGGATGGGGCTGTGGCCGTGGATGGGGCCGTAGGCACCGGACTCAGGCTGAAAGGGAGCTTGCAGCTGATCCACCTGCAGACCGCGATGCTCCAGCAGGTGGGCCAGCACGGAATCGGCGAGCAGGCGCAATTCACCAGCCCTGATCTCCATGGCCACGTGGCGATTGCCAAGGTGATAGGCGGCCTGGAGCAGGGCCAGGGGATCGGCGCTGCGCACCTGCAACAGCTCCTCCGCAGCCGCCCGCACCTGGACCAGCGGTTCAGCAGCCGTGGCGGCCAGCCACTCTCCGGGTTCCAGGGCTGAGCCCCGGGGCAGCTGCAGCAGCACCTGCCTGCCGCAGGCTGTGCAACGCAACCCCCGCAGCTGGGTGCGCTCCGCCGCCGAAAGGGCAAGCACCAAGGCAGGAACGGCCCCCGGGCTGGCTGCCAGCCCGCGCTCACGCAGCACCAGAGGCCGGTCAGCAGGCTCGGAGCTGGCCATCGCCGGGTGCAGCATGGTGTTTGAACAGCATGCCTGGTGAATCATCCCAACACCATTGCGGCAGGCCGCTGGCACGGCGCCGCTGAGCTGGAGTTCACAGCCCGGCAGGGCAGTCCGGGGGAGCCGCCGGTCACGGTGCATCAGGGCTGGGCTACATCCCCGCTGAAATTGCAACGGGCCTACCCCCAGGCAGACGGCCGCTGCGAATTACCCCTCCTGCACACCGCCGGCGGCCTGGTGGGGGGCGATCAACTCACGGTGCGGGCCCACCTCGCCCCAGGTAGCCAGGCGCTACTCACCAGCGTGGCGGCCCAGAAGGTGTATGGCACGGTGGGGCGCTCCCGTTTGGTGCCGCAGGGCCAGTGGGCCCGCCAAAGTTTGCACTTCAGCCTCGAAGCCGGCAGCGACCTGGAATGGCTGCCCCAGGAGCTGGTGCTGTTTGCCGGCGGACTGCTGGAGCAGAACCTCACGGTGGAGCTGGCGGCTGGGGCCAGCTGGCTGGGCATGGACGTCGTACGGCTGGGCCGCAGCGCCGCCGGCGAAACCCTGGGCCAGGGCTGCTGGCGCTCACGGCTGCAGGTTTGCCGCCGCGGCCCCGAAGGTCGCTGCTGGGAGCTGGTGGATCCCCTGGAAATCAGCGGCGCCAGCCTCGCTGCAGAACACGGCATGGCGAGCCAACCGGTGCTGGGATCGCTGGTGTGGGCAGCGCCGCAGCCCCTGGGGGCCGCTGCCCTAGCCCAGCTGCTGGCCGACTGCCGCAGCGACCGCCAGGGTCTGGAGGGCGACCTGGCCTGCGGAGCCCTTGACCAGGGCCTGATCGCCCGCTACCGCGGCCCTTCCAGCCAGGCGGCCCGGTTTTGGTTCACCAGGGTATGGGCCCGGATCCGGGCCGCACGCGGCCTCAGCGCCCCAGAACTGCCGCGGGTTTGGCCCTTCCAGGAACAGCCCTTGGGTTCAGGCTGAACGGGTCAAGGCGCCCTAAAGCTGCCAAAGTTGGGCCATGCACCTAACCCCCCAGGAAAAGGACAAGCTGCTGATCGTCACCGCCGCCCTGCTGGCGGAGCGGCGGCTCAACCGAGGCCTCAAGCTGAATCACCCCGAGGCCGTTGCCTGGCTCAGCTTCCAGGTGATCGAGGGCGCCCGGGACGGCAAGACCGTTGCCGCCCTGATGGCCGAGGGCACCACCTGGCTCAGCCGCGACCAGGTAATGGAGGGCATTCCGGAGCTGGTAAGCGAAGTGCAGATCGAAGCGATGTTTCCCGACGGCACCAAGCTCGTGACCCTGCACGACCCGATCCGCTGATCACCGAAAACCATGCCCCCCCTGATCCCTGGTGAACTACTGCCCGAACCCGGTGAGATCGTGCTGAACGCCGGCCGGCCCGTGACAAGGCTGCTGGTGGCCAACAGCGGCGATCGTCCCGTGCAAGTGGGCTCCCACTTCCATTTCCACGAAGCCAACAGCGCGCTCAAATTTGACCGCGACGCCGCCCGCGGCCTGCGGCTCGACATTCCCGCCGGCACGGCTATCCGCTTCGAGCCCGGCGACAGCCGCGAAGTGCAGCTGGTGCCCTTCGCCGGCGAGCGCCGCATCTTCGGCTTCAACGGCCTGGTCAACGGACCGCTCGATTAACCCTTTTCCACATGCCATACCGCATCTCCCGCCGCGCCTACGCCGAGACCTACGGCCCCACCACCGGCGATCGGCTGCGCCTGGCCGACACCGAACTGTTTCTGGAAGTGGAAAAGGATTTCACCGTCTATGGCGATGAGGTGAAGTTTGGCGGCGGCAAGGTGATCCGCGACGGCATGGGCCAGAGCCAGACTCCCCGCGCTGAAGGCGCCGTAGACACAGTCATAACCAACGCCCTGATCCTGGATTGGTGGGGGATCGTCAAGGCCGACATCGGCCTGCGCGACGGCCGCATCTGCGCCATCGGCAAAGCGGGCAACCCCGACACCCAAGCGGGCGTGACGATCGTGGTGGGCCCGGGCACCGAAGCGATCGCGGGCGAGGGGCACATCCTTACGGCCGGCTCGATCGACACCCACATCCACTTCATCTGCCCGCAGCAGATTGAAACGGCCCTGGCCAGCGGTGTAACAACCCTGCTGGGGGGCGGCACCGGCCCGGCCACCGGCACCAACGCCACCACCTGCACCCCGGGCGCCTTTCACCTGGCCCGCATGTTGCAGGCCGCCGAGGGCCTGCCGGTGAATCTGGGCTTCTACGGCAAGGGCAACGCCTCCACCCCCGAAGCAATCGAGGAGCAGGTGCGAGCCGGCGCCTGCGGCCTCAAGCTGCACGAAGACTGGGGCACCACCCCAGCCGCGATCGACTGCTGCCTGACGGTGGCCGATCGCTTCGACGTGCAGGTGTGCATCCACTCCGACACCCTCAACGAAGCCGGCTTTGTGGAAGACACGATCCGCGCCATCGGCGGCCGCACCATCCACACCTTTCACACCGAAGGAGCCGGCGGCGGTCACGCCCCCGACATCATCAAAATCTGCGGCGAAGCAAACGTGCTGCCCAGCAGCACCAACCCCACCCGCCCTTACACCCGCAACACGCTCGAGGAGCACCTCGACATGTTGATGGTGTGCCACCACCTGGATCCACGCATCCCGGAGGATGTGGCCTTTGCCGAATCGCGCATCCGCCGCGAAACGATCGCCGCCGAAGACATCCTCCACGACCTAGGCGCCTTCTCAATCATTGCCAGCGACTCCCAGGCCATGGGCCGGGTGGGGGAGGTGATCACCCGCACCTTCCAGACCGCCCACAAGATGAAGTTGCAGCGCGGCGCCCTGCCCGAAGACGCCGCTTCATCTGGAGGGCGCAACGACAACACCCGCTTAAAGCGCTACATCGCCAAAACCACGATCAACCCGGCGATCGCCCACGGGCTCGATTCCCAGATCGGTTCGGTGGAGGTGGGCAAACTTGCCGATCTGGTGTTGTGGAAGCCAGGCTTTTTCGGGGTGAAACCGGAATTGGTAATCAAGGGTGGCTCAATCGTGTGGGCCCAGATGGGCGATGCCAACGCCTCGATCCCCACCCCCGGACCGGTGCACGGCCGGCCGATGTTTGCCGCTTTTGGGGCCGCCCTGGCCCCCAGCTGCCTCACCTTCATGAGCCAGGCAGCCCTCGATGCCGACCTACCCCGCCAGCTGGGCCTCAAACGCCCCTGCGTGCCCGTGACCAACACCCGCGGCGACATCGGCAAGGCCTCAATGAAAAACAACACGGCCCTGCCAAATGTTGAGGTTGACCCCCAGACCTATGAGGTGTTCGCAGATGGGGTGCTGCTCAGCTGCGAACCAGCCGATGTGCTGCCAATGGCGCAGCGCTACTTCTTGCTCTAATCAGCCACCACTTTGGGTTCGCGAGGGCTATTGCGCCGCTCCGGCAGCAGCTGGGGAAGCTGGGGCAGGGGTTCGCAGAAGCCCACCCCCATGGTGGTAAAGGTGCCGGAGCGAACAAACCAACGCACAAAACCCGCCACCCGATGCAAGTCGGTGGTCCGATGCACATTGAAATCAACCTGCAGTGTTTGACCTACCTGTAAGTCATGGTTTCCGGAGATCAGCAGGCACAAGCCACCGAGACTGATGTCGAGGATGTCGGCATAAAACCACTCGGTGCGAGCTTCACCGCCTGGGCTGGGCAGCTGAATCAGCACCGGAGGACAGGGAGGCGCCACCAACCTTTCATAGCGGCGCTGACAATCGACGGGACCCAGGATTTCTAGGTGTTCATCCCCAGTAAGTCTTGTTTCGGCCTCATTGCCCCCTAGATCTTTACCGAAGGGTTCTGCCCAGGAGACATCAGGCCCTCTGGAGACATCGCCAGCAGGATTGGGGAGATGGCTGGGCATCACAAAAGCCCCAGGGAGCTGCCGTTGCTTCACCCTAATGGCGAAAGAAGAAAGAGGCCAGGGACGGAGCTGGGCTTCCGTATCAACCCACACCGGCGTCAACCCCAGCGGGTGGACATGATCCCGCCATGGCAGATGGCGCGGCATGTTTACGGAATACAGACCAAATCGGGGCTACGACGAATACTTCAGTGCCCCTGACCAGCCCCGCAGCACCCTGCGGCCCCTGCTCTCCTCCCTGGGTCAGCTGGGCCTCGATGAACTGAACCGCAATCACGCGGCCGCTGGCGTGTTGCTGCGACGGCTGGGGGCCACCTTTCGCCTCAATGGCACGGGCAGCCAGGGAGGTGAACGCATCCTGCCCTTCGACCCCCTGCCGCGGCTGATCGGTAGCGCGGACTGGCAACGCCTCGAGGCAGGCTTGTTCCAGCGGCTGGAGGCGATCGACCTATTTCTGGCCGATGTCTATGGACCCCAAAAAATCCTCAACGACGGCGTAATTCCGCGGCAGGACGTGGAGAGCTCCCAGGGCTGGCGACCCCAACTGCAGGGCTTCAAGCCACCCCTGGGCCGCTGGTGCCACATCTCCGGTTTGGATTTGGTGCGCGATGGCCAGGGCACCTGGCGAGTGCTGGAAGACAACCTGCGCTGTCCCTCCGGCGTGGCCTACTTCCTGGAAAACCGCCGGGTGATGAAGCGGATGTTCCCGAGCCTGTTTGCCGGCCGCACCGTGCAACCGATCGACGATTACCCCTCCCACCTGCTGCAAACCCTGCGGGAGCTAGCCCCCTGGACCGATACCCCCAAGGTGGTGCTACTCACCCCCGGGGTGTTCAACAGCGCCTACTTCGAGCACAGCTACCTGGCCCAGCAGATGGGCATCCAGCTGGTGGAGGGCCGCGACCTGATCTGCCAGGACGACCGGGTGTGGATGCGCAGCACGGCCGGGCCCGAACCGGTGGATGTGATCTACCGGCGCATCGACGACGACTTCCTCGACCCGGCCGTATTCCGCAGCGATTCGATGCTGGGGGTGCGGGGCCTGATGGCCGCTTACCGGGCCGGTCGGGTGGCAATCGCCAACGCACCAGGCACCGGCGTAGCCGACGACAAGCTGATCTACGCCTACCTGCCGGAGATGATCCGCTACTACCTCGGCGAAGATCCAATAATTGAAAACGTGCCCACCTACCTCTGCGCCAGGGAGGACGACCGGGCCTACGTGCTGGCCCACCTCAGTGAGCTGGTGGTGAAGGCGGTGGCCGAAGCCGGTGGCTACGGCATGCTCATCGGCCCGCACGCCAGCCAGGAGGAGATCGCCGAGTTTGCCGTCAAGATCCAGGCCGATCCACGCAACTACGTAGCCCAGCCCACCCTCGAACTCTCCACCGTGCCCTCGCTGAGCGAAGGTGAATTGTTCCCCTGTCACGTGGATCTACGGCCCTATGTGCTGCGCGGCAAGGGAGCCTGGGTAAGCCCGGGCGGTCTCACCAGGGTGGCCCTGCGCCGCGGTTCCCTGGTGGTCAACTCTTCCCAAGGTGGCGGCTGCAAGGACACCTGGATCGTGAGTGAACAACCATGCTGAGCCGCGTCGCCGACTCCCTTTATTGGATCAACCGCTATGTGGAGCGGGCGGAAAACATCTCCCGCTTTGTGGAGGTGAGCGAAGCGATGGCCCTCGACTGCCCGCCCGGCAGCGCCGAACCCTGGCTGCCCCTGGTTGATGCCAGTGGTGATCGGGAACTCTTCGACCGTCTTTATCCAGAAGGACGCCCGGAGCAGGTGGTGGAGTTTCTGGTGCGGGCCGAGGCCAATCCCAACAGCGTGGTGAACTGCATCGCCATCGCCCGCGAAAACGCTCGCCAGATCCGCGATGTAATCACCACCGAAATGTGGGAGCAGCTCAACGACATCTATTGGACGCTGTTCGACAACAAGGGCTTCTGGGATCAGCCGCCCCAGGAGCAACTTCGGGACATCCGCCGGTCCTGCCAACTTTTCTATGGCATCACGGACGCCACCCTCAGCCGCGACCTCTCCTGGCAATTCAGCCGCCTGGGGCGGGTGCTGGAACGGGCTGAAAAAACCACCCGCATCCTCGATGTGAAGTACTTCCTGCTGCTGCCTTCACCTGATGAGGTGGGCGGCGTGCTCGATGAACTGCAGTGGATCTCCCTGCTGCGCAGCGCCGGGGCCTATCAAATGTTCCGTCAGTCGCGCCAGCAGGCGATCGAGCCCAAGGCGGTGGCCAGCTTTCTGCTGCTCGACCCGATCTTTCCGCGCTCGGTGCGCTACTGCCTGGAGCGCATCCACGAAACCTTGAGGATCGTGCGCGGCCAGGCGGTGCCAGGAGCTCCAGACGAGCTCGAATGCCTCAGCGGCCTCACACTGGCCCGCTGGAGCTACAGCCGCATCGACGAGCTGATTGCGGGAGGCTTGCACGAGTCGATCGACGGCCTGCAGAGCGACCTCAACCGGCTCCATGATCTGATCGAACAGCGCTACTTCATCGCCGACCACGCATGCGTGCCCGCGTAACCCACACCTTCACCTACCGCTACAGCGCTCCGGTGCTGCTGGGTCCGCACCGGTTCTGCCTGAAGCCCCGGGGCCATGGCTTTCAGCGGCTGCTGGACTTCCAGCTGGTAGTGACGCCGGAGCCTGGCCGGCTCTACCCGTTGGTGGCAGCCAGCGGCGATGAAATTCTGCGGGCCCGTTTCAATGGGCCAACAGATGCCTTCATCGTGCGGGCCAGCAGCCTGGTGGAAACGGAAACGGCACCACTGCTGCAGATTTGCCTGGAGGGCAGTGAACCGATGCTGCCATACCCGGTGGGCCAGCTGAACGGTGACCTGGCCGGCAGCCTGGAGGGCTGGCTACCCAATGGCCAGCACGATCCAGCCGCGGTGGACATGGCCCAAGAAGCGCTGATGGGCAGCGATCAACGGGCGCTGATGTTTCTGCAACAGCTGGTGGAGATCATTCAAGACCGGGTCAAGTACACCCAGCGACACGTGGGTCCGGCCTGGCCCGCCGGCCGCACCCTCAAGGAAAGGGTGGGATCCTGCCGCGATCTAGCCATGCTGATGGTGGAAGCCTGTCGCTGCGTGGGTTTACCGGCCCGCTTCGTGAGCGGCTACCACCTGGTGGAACCAAAGCCTGAGAGCTACGACCTGCACGCCTGGGCCGAGGTTTATCTGCCAGGTGCAGGCTGGCGGGGCTTTGATCCGAGCGGCATAGGCGTGATCGATGATCGCTACATCACCTTAGCCACCTCCTCCAGGCCGGAGCTGACCGCCGCTGTCACCGGCAGCTTTTCAGGTCCGAATGGCGTCGAAAGCCTGCTGGAATGGAGCATTGAGGCAGACATCCAAGAGCCGGCCGCAACCATGCAGTCCGCCTAAACAAAAGGTGCCTGCAATTGGGTGTCCTCCATTTCCAGACAAACCACCTGATGGCGGCCGCGATCCTTCGCCACATAAAGCGCGCCATCGGCGGCGGCCATCAACGACTCCAAGTCGTAGCCGCTCGTTCCTGCCGTGGAGCCAACTCCAACGGAAAGCTCCACCTCCACCACGCCGCCGTCGTCCTTACGCAGCGGGCTCACCTGCAACTGCTGACGGGTGCGATCCAACATCTGCACAGCTCGTTCGCGGGGATTTTGCAGGAGGATTATGAATTCATCTCCACCTAATCTCCCCACCAGGTCTGTGCTGCGGCCTGCTCCAGCCAAAAACTTAGAGACATGGCGAATCACCTGGTCCCCCACTTCATGACCATTGTTGTCGTTGATAGCTTTGAAGTGATCGACATCGATCAAAGCTGCAAGCCCTGGTAAGCCAGCTGAGGCTAGCAAGCAAGCAGGAACTTGTTCCCACCAGCATCACCACTGGGATCAGCAGCCTGGAGGGGGATGAACTCAAACCCGATATCCTGCTGGCCCGCTCGGATGCGGACCTACGCCATGCTAGACAAAATGGGAACAGGTAAGTTAACATTTTGATGAGGTTTTGACATCTAGCACGCGTGCAAGAAGCGCCCATACCCGAAGATGATTCGGCTCGCCTCAAGGAACTGCATAGCTACAGCGTACTTGATACACAATCGGAAGCAATCTTCGACGACATTACCCACCTAGTTCAAGATATTACTGGCGCAAAGATAGGAGTTATAAGCCTTATCGACGAAAATCGTCAGTGGTTTAAGTCTTGCGTTGGCCTCGAAGACGCACCCAAGGAAACGCCCAGAAATATTTCATTTTGCGGCCACACAATCGTTCAGCGCCGGCCCTTAATTATAAACGATGCCCTTGAAGATGATCGCTT
>NZ_JAGQDB010000038.1:0-21539 GCF_024346495.1 Cyanobium sp. A1C-AMD
GATCCTGTTATCGTTTCGGTCGCTGAGCAATATCTCAAGCAGCTTGATCTTCGCCAGCGGCAGGTTGCATTGAGTGTGCGAATTCTTGATGTTAATCTCGACAACGTGTCAGAAATAGATAATTCCTTCGCTGTTAGATGGGGTAATAATTTTATAGTCAATGATAGCGGCCAGCTCTTGGGAGCTTTTGGCCGCAATCTCCCTCCAACTTCCAATGACTTTAGGCGGGGTGTGCCTAATGATCTGAAGGTTGAGCTTCAGCCTAGTGATGGAACCACACCGGGTACGGTAACTACTGAGGGAACTAATTTACCTGGTCTTCAGACATCTGCTTCCGTAACTCTGAATGGGGCAGCTTCCCAGGGTGGCAGCTTGGTCGATGGTGTTCGGCGAAATCCTGGTGTTAATTTTCCAAGTGACCAGTTCTTTGACTTTGTGCGAGCTCAGATTGTTTCAGGTTCTACCAAGCTGCTTGCCAGCCCTACTTTAATTCTTCAGGAAAATACCTCGTTGTTGAGAGAGGGATCCGAAACGGCATCGTCTACTGGCTCTTCTCAAAGTGCTAGTCAAGGCATCACAAACATTGGATTAGATAGTGCTGTTGGCAGGAGGCGTGCCAATGAGGGAGTTGTTCGAGTTGGTACTAATGTGGTTACGGGATATAGCACAGAGACGCCATCTCAGGGCGGCAACGTAGTATGTACTCCGCAATTGTCCACAGCTGGACTTGTTTTAGGTGCCAGGGTGGAGAAAATTGATGACAATGGATTTGTGACGTTTGTTTTGTCGCCAAGCGTATCCGCGGTTACTGATCAAGAAAATGCTCCCCAGGGCTGTGGATCTAACCTAAATATCCTTAGTATTCGCAGTCTTGATACTGGTGCTTTGCGCGTGCGCGATGGGCAAACGCTAATAATGACTGGGGTTATTTCTGATTTTGACAGAGCAGTTGTCAGTAAGTGGCCCATCCTCGGCGACCTTCCTTTGATCGGTCAGTTCTTTAGGGCGAGTTCAGGACGCAAGGAGAAGCGCGAGCTTGTAATTATGGTATCCCCGCGTATTATTAATGATGATCAAGGTGGCGTGTATGGCTACGGCTATCAGCCCGGAACCGCTGCCGGGCGCGAATTCTTTGGGGCAATGAATGGCCCGGCTGGCAATTAATCTTGGTATTTGCTAATTTTCTGGTTCTGATTATTAAGATTGATACCTATGCAGCCTTCTGATCGGTCTGGCTTTGTGCCTTCAGGGCAAGAGCCTGTTGATGGACAGGCTGCCCGTCTAGAAGCTTTGGAATCGCAAGTTGCAGAGGCTCAGGCTGAGCTTGAGGAATACCAGCGACTGCTGAACGAGCTTCCAGAGATTTATGAAGGCAAATTTCGCCAGAAGTTGCACTCTGTTGCCCAGGAGATCCGTCAGCTGCTTGATGAGCGCAAAGCCCTTCAGCAGCAAGTGGGTCAGGCCTTGTCAGAGACTAGGCAGCCGAAATTATTGTCGGCCTCAGGGGTCGCCTCTGAATTTCCGGATCACCCCAAAGCCCAAATTTGGACCAAGTTGCAAATTTCCCGCTTCAAGCGCCCTCCCAAGCTGCGGCTGATTGGTCTTTGTACAGCCGCCGCGTTGGTGCTTGTTGGTGCAGCACTTGTCATCCCCAGCCTTTTCAGTGACCGCTCACCAGCGTCTCGGGGTGGGGCGTCGATTCGCTCCTCTCAGCCACCTACAGCGCCAAACGGGTCTACCTCGATTCAGTTGCAGGCTCGAGGTGGTGAGAGCTGGGTGTTAGTGGAAGATCTCAAGGGGCGCCAAGTGTTTGATGGAATCCTCCAACCAGGAGCGCCAAAGCGGTTCCTGCTGGCTCAGGGGTTGAGGCTGCGCTCCGGTCGTGCCGATCTGCTTTTCATTGCTATGGGAGATGCGGTGCCTAAGCCCCTCGGCGAGGTTGGCGATCTCGATTGGGTGGAGATTCGCCCCTGAAGCTTAGATTTAGAATCCCACTCCTAACCCCATCCCAGCGGCCTTGATGGCCAGTGGCGCCAGTGCTCCGAAGGTTGAGATCAGCCCAGTAAGCACTTGGCTGCCGAAGCCATTGCCACCAGCCTGCTGATCGCCCAGACCCATCTGCTTTACGGCTGCCCGTAGCTGTTGGGCCTGGCTAGTTTCGCCTCCCTGTTCATACAGGTTGGCGGCGTAGCTGAAGTCCTTAGCCGCCATTTCAGCTTGGCCTTGTTGCCCTCTCGTGATTCCTCGGGCCACCCAGGAGATTGCAGCGGCTGGTTCGCGTTGAATGGCCGCATTGAAATAACCCTCCGCTTCGCTGTGTCGGCCCTGCATCGAAGCTTCCACCCCGGCGTTATGGAGTTCTACAAAGCTCAACTGCTCCTGATTCACCCCCCTTGCCTGTTGCCAGTGGCTGCGCGACAGGGAGCCTGAGTCTAGAAGGGCTCCACTCAGATCTGCCTGGCGCAAATCGGTTCCTTCGACTCTCGCGCCGCGCAGATCGGCGCCCCGCAGCGAGGCACCCGTAAGGCTGGTGAAACTAAGGTCTGCGCCGTTCAGGCGCGCCCCGTCCAGCTTTGCTTGGCCAAGATTGGCTCGCTGCAACTGGGCGCCCCTAAGGTCCGCATCACGCAGGTTGGCGTGAACCAGATCAGCATCCTGCAGCTTGCAATTACGGCAGCTACGGCTATCCAGCAGTTTGATCAAGTCTTCGCCCGAGGCACGGGCTGCAGGGCTGCCTAGGCAAGCCGTTAGGCAAGCAACTGCCAGAAGTTGATATCTCAGCTTTGATCTGTTCATCACAACTATTCCCAAGCCCTGCTGCCTTATAGCGCCTTCAGCTGGCGCGTCCCAAGCTCTTTGCGCAACCTGTGCCACCGAGCCTCGGCCTGGCGGCGTTGGGGGCCAGTGAGTGGGGCAAAGAGCAGCTGGTTGTAGCTGGCTACCAGTTCCGTTAGGAGTTCAGCTTGGCCATAGTCCGCCTCCCGGGCTCTCATGGCAAGGGATTCCAGAGTTTCGCCTGGTTGCAGCTGCAGACCTTGTTGCTCCAGCAGCTGCAGCACCCGGTTGAGTTGTCGCCTTCGCCCTTGTGGTCTGTCTGGCTGCTGCAGCCACTGCAGCCAGGCCAGCGCCAGTGCCACCAAGCCAGCCACTGCCCCAAGCACCACGGCGCCCAGCCATTGGCGTTGGTCGCCAAATAGCCGTTGCAGCAATGCTTCCTGGCCGGCCTGATCGAAGCCCAGCCACCAGCGGCTCCAGGCCAGGTCCAGGCCCCACCATTGCCACTGCAGCCACTGCAGCCAGGAGCCAATGGGGTTGGTGCTGCCGCCTGCTTCGCTGCCATCAGCGCGGCTGGCGGGGGCTGTTGCCCATGCGCTTGGGTCAATGCGTTGCCAACCCTGGCCCGGCAGCCACACCTCGCTCCAGGCGTGGGCGTTGCTGTGGCGCAGATCCAGGTAAGGCGCTCCGCTGAGCGGCCGCACCCAGGTGCCGCCCAGATAGCCGCTCACCACCCGGGCCGGCACCCCCGCGGCGCGCATCAGGGCCGTGAAGGCGCTGGCGTAGTGGCCGCAGAAGCCTTCTCGCCTTTCAAACAGAAATACATCCAGCCCCCGCTGGGTACCAGGAGTAGTGCTGTAGCGGAAATCCTGCTGCGTAAACCATTGCTTGGCAGCGGCCAGCCGTTGCTCAGGCGTTGCCAGATCTCCCCAGCTGGCCCCAAGCGTCTCCAGCTGGGGATTGCTACCGGCGGGTAGTTCCAGATCCGCCAGGATCGGCTGCCGTTGCTGCCACGGCTGGGGGCTGCCCGTGGCCCTCACCAAGTAGGCCTGGCGCTCCCGACTGGCTTGGAGGGGCTGCAGTTCACCGTTGCGATTCACCCGCAACTGGTTGGGGTTGGCCCGGCCGCTGCCATCCCAGGGCAAGGCGTTCACCGGGCTGGATTCCACCAGCCACACCTGGCTGCTGGCCTTGCTCTCTGGGTTGCTATCGGCTGCGGTTGGCTCGGCTAGGCGGTTGCTTGGCAGCTCGCGCTGCTTCCAGCGCTGCCCGTCGAATTGCTCGTGCACGATCACGCGCCAATAGCGCTCAGCCGGCTCGGGCAGCTGGCCGCTGCTGAAGCTCACCCGCGCTGCCGGGCCCGTGTTGTCGGCGAGGTTTGAGATCCTGCCTGGATCGAGTTCGCTGTTCAAGCCGGTTACGGCGCTGGCGCCAGCACCCCGCAGGTTTGGCGTTTGCCAAATCGGCTCGATTCGCGGCACCAGTAGAAACAGCACCAGGGCCACCGGCAGGGCCGCCAGCAACACCGCCAGGCTGCGTCGCAAGACCGCGCGCCAGCTCAGCCCGCTCCCCACCTCCAGGGCTAGCAGCCCAGCCAGGCCAAGCGCTGTGGCCAGCAGCTGCAGCAGGCTGGGCAGCAGCTCCCCTTGCTGGGCACCCTGCACACCGCCGCCTATCAAGGTGAGCAGGCTCACCAGTCGCCGCTCCGGCAGGCTGCGGGCCTCGGCCAGCTTCAGGCCAGCCAGCAATAGCAGCCCCGCTGAAAGCCAGCTGAGCGGTGCGCTGAAATCCAGCCCCGCCAAACCCGCCGCTAGGCCCCTAGCCCCAGGATCTGCAGCCAGCGGGCGCTACCACTCATGGCGCTGCGTCAGGTGCCAGGGCCAGGGCTAGTAGGCAGCGGTCACGGTGTTCGGGGCCCGTGCTTGGGGCAAGTTGGATGCCGCCCAGTGCCAGGCCGTAGGCCTCGCCCGCCTTGCTACGGCGCCAGATTTCGGCGCTGAGGTGCTCCAGGGCCCGCTCCAGCGGCAGGCCCAGCGCTGGCGTCAGCAGCCCGCCCGCAGCGGTGGCATCGGCGAAGGTTTTGGTTTGGCGGCCCCGGCCCTGGGCTAGGGATTTCCAGGCCAGTCGGGCTAGGCCGTCCTGGGGGCGGTGGGGGCGCAGGTCGTCCCAGTCGTCGCTGCCTGCGGCGAACTTGCTAGCGGCGGTGGCGGCGGTGTCGCTGCTGGCGGGCGAGGCGGTTTCGGCCACCGGCCCCGGCCGCCGGGCTGGATAGATGGGCTGGGGCCGTGGCGGTTCCCACAGCGTCCAGCACACAAAAAGTCCTAGAGGCGCGGTGGTTTGCAGCCGCAGTCGTCCCGGGGTTTGCAACCCCCGCCGCCCCGCGCGCCAAGGCACCGAGAGCACCGATTCGCCAGCCGCCAGCGGCTGGGGTGTTGCCGCGCTGCCGGCCAGCCCCAGCTGGATCGCGTCGCGCTGGCAGCGGCTGCGGCAGAGCAGCGGATAGGCCACCATTTCGTCCGCGAAGCCGCCGCTGGGGGCCAGGGCTTCAAGTTCGAGGCCTTGCAGGTTGAACTGGGTGAGGTGCAGGGCCAGCAGCCACAGCCCCAGCATCAAGAAGCTCAGCAGCAGCGGTCCATTGCGCTGGCTTTGGATCGCTACGAGCAGCAGCAGGCCGCCGCCCGCCAGCCAGAGCAAGCCGAAGCGGGTCGGCAGGATGTAGAGGCTGCGCAGCCCCAGCCTTAGCCGCTCGCCTTGGTGCGGTTTGATCAGTTGCCGGGCCCTAGCGAAGTCCATCCACCCCCGCCAGCAGCGTTGCGGCATCGCCAGCCAGCCTGTGCTCAGCCACAGCTGGCAGCACCGCCTGCACGTCGGCGGGGGTGACATGGTCCCGCCCCTCGAGCAGCGACCAGGCCCGGGCGGCGGCCACCAGCCCCTGGCAGGCCCGCGGTGAAAGCCCGGTGCCGGCTTGGTCTGCTCGCCGGCTGAAAGCGGCCAGGTCGAGTACGTAGTCGAGCAGGGCGCTGGAGCAGTGCTGGGCGGCGGCTCGCCGCTGCAGCTCCAGTAGACCTGCGCCATCTAGCAGGGGCCCCAGGCTGGCTGGCGGCAGCGCCTGGCCCCTGAGCAGATCACGCTCGGCCCGTCGATCCGGATAACCCAGGCTCAGCCGCATCAAGAAGCGATCCAGCTGGGATTCCGGTAGGGGGGCGGTGCCCACCTGGTCGAGACCGTTCTGGGTGGCGATCACCAGGAAGGGCTCGGGCAGCGGGTGGCTCACCCCATCGACGCTCACCCGGCCGGCTGCCATCGCCTCCAGCAGGGCGCTCTGGGTGCGGGGGCTGGCGCGGTTGATCTCATCGGCCAGCAGCACCTGGCTGAATAGGGGGCCGGGCTGGAAGTGGAAACGGGCGCTGCTGGCATCAAAGACGTTGATGCCCGTGAGATCGGCTGGCAGGAGGTCGCTGGTGAAGCTCACCCGCTTGAACTCGAGGCCGAAGGCGCGGGCAAGGGCTTCGGCCAGGGTGGTTTTGCCCATGCCGGGCAGGTCTTCGATCAGCAGATGGCCGCGGGCTAGCAGGCAGGCCAGGGCCAGCCGCACCGCCTGCTCCTTGCCCAGCAGCACCTGGCCGATGGCGCTGATCAGCGGTTGCAGCCTGGGGCTGGACACGGAGCCGGTGCGAAGAACACGATTGTGACGGCGCTGCCACTTAAATTGCCTTGATGCCGATGGGGTTGCTTCAGCGCCATGGCGGCAACCAGGCCGCCACCGCCGCGCGGCTCGGTTGCCGGCCCTCCCAGTTGCTTGATGCCAGCGCCTCTCTGGTTCCTTTTGGGCCGCCTTGGTTTGTGCGCCGCTCCTTGATGTGGGCCGGGCTGACCGCGCCGCTACGGGCCTATCCCGACCGCTCCTATGCAGGTTTGCGCAGCGGATTGGCCCGGCTGCATGGCCTGGAACCCGATTGGCTGTTGCCGGGTAACGGTGCGGCTGAGCTGTTCACCTGGGCGGCCCGGGATGCGGCGGCGGCAGGGCTGAGTGTGTTGGCCCAGCCAGGCTTTGCCGATTATCCGCGGGCCCTGGCCTGCTGGGATGGGGCTTGGCGGCCCCAGCCGCTGCCGATGCAGGTGGATGGGTCTGCGGGGGCTGGTGCCGCTCAGGCCTATCCGGCACCTCCGGCGGGCGAGGTGCTTTGGCTCACCAATCCCCACAACCCCACTGGAGCGCTCTGGACTTGCGCCTCCCTCGAGCTCCTGCTGCAGCGCTTTGCCCTGGTGATCGCCGATGAGGCTTTCCTGTCTCTGGTGCCGGGTGGCGAGGCTCAGAGCCTGATCCCGCTGCTGCCTATGCACCCAAACTTGGTGGTGATCCGCAGCCTCACCAAGCTTTACGGCATAGCGGGCCTGCGCCTTGGCTATGCCCTTGGCCACCCCGAGCGCCTGGCCCAGTGGGCCTCCTGGCGAGATCCCTGGCCGGTGAATGGCCTGGCGGCCGCCGTGGGGGAGCGGCTGCTGGCTGATCCGGCGGCCTACCGGCGCTGGTGCGGCAGGGTGCAGCGCTGGACCGGCCGCGAGGGTGCCTGGCTGCAGCGTCGGCTGGCCCAGCTGCCTGGCATCACGCCCCTGCCTTCAGCCGCCAACTTTCTGCTGATCCGCGCTGAGCATTCGCTAGTGCCGTTGCGCCAAGCCCTGGAGCGGCGCCATCACATCCTGTTGCGCGATTGCCGCTCTTTCGAGGGGCTGGGGGAAAACTGGCTGCGGATTGGCTATCAGAGCCACCGCAACAATCGCCGCATCCTGCGGGCTTTGCGGCAGGAATTAGGGCGCTAGCGTTGCTTGCATTGCATGCATTTCGATGGCGACGCTGACGGTTCGCAACCTTGATGAGGCCACCAAGGCGCAGTTGCGTCTCCAGGCAGCGCGCCACGGTCGCTCGATGGAGGAAGAAGTGCGCACGATTTTGCGAGAGGCCCTGTCTTGGGGCGCCCTCAAGCCTGATGGCCCTGGCCTGGGCCAGCGGATCCATGCCCATTTCGCCTCACTTGGTGGCGTTGAGCTTGAGCTCCCCGCTCGCCGCTCCCAGCCCAGGCCGGCGGAGTTTGGGGAGGGGCTGGAGTGATCGTGCTCGACACCAACGTGATCTCCGAGCTGATGCGTCCCCAGCCCAATCCCCAGGTGCTGGCCTGGGTGGATGGATTGGATCCGGCCCGAGTGGCGATCACGGCCATGAATGAAGCGGAGATCCTGCATGGCATCGCCCGGCTTCCCGATGGGCGGCGCAAGCAGAGCCTTCAGCAGTGCTGGGATGAACTGGTGGCCGAAATCTTTACAGGCAGGGTTTGGCCCTTCAGCAGTGAAGCGGCCCATTGGTACGCCGATCTGTTGAGCGCCCGTGAACGGTTGGCGCGGCCCATGGCCACGGCGGATGCGGTGATTGCCGCCACTGTCCTGGCCCATGGCGCTCAGCTCGCTACTCGGGATTTGGCTGACTTTGCCGACTTGGGTTTGGATTTGATCAACCCTTGGGCGTGCTGAGCATCGCCGCCACTCGCTGATCGGCATCGCGCACCGCCAGCTCGCCCATGGCTGTAGACATTTGCTTTAAGGGATCACAAGCAGCTGCTGCATCCCGCAGGCGAGGGCCCAGCAGTCGCCAGAGGCAGCGCTCGAGGGCCGGCTCAGCGGGGCCGTGCTGCCACACGATCACGGCCGCCCCAAGTTCGGCCGCAGCGGCGGCGTTGACGTCCTGGTGGTGGTCGGCGGCGGCGGGGTAGGGCACCAGCACCGCCGGGGTGCCGCACACCGCCAGCTCGCTGAGGGCGCCGGCGCCGCTGCGGCTGATCGCCAGGGCGGCGTGCTGCAGCAGGCCGGGGATCTCGTCGCTGAAGGGAAGCTCCACCACCCCGGCTGGCAGGGGCTGGCCTGCCTCGGGGTCGTTGCTGCCGGTGAGGTGGACTACCCGCACGCCAGCGGCCGTGAGCTTGGCAAGCAGGGGGCGCACCATCTGGTTGAGACCCACGGCTCCCTGGCTGCCGCCCATCACCAGCAGCAGGGGCCCGGAGCCTTTGGGCGCCCAGTCGGGCAGGGGGGCGGGCTCCAGAAAGGCTTGCCGCACCGGCGTTCCCGTCACCACGGGGCGGCAGCGGGGCAGGCGGGCAGCGGCCTGGGGCAGGCCCACCGCCACCTGGCTGCAGAGCCGGCCCAGCAGGCGGGTCACCTTGCCGGGCACAGCGTTGCTCTCATGCAGCACCACCGGCACGCCGGCCCAGCGGGCCGCCAGGATTGCGGGCGCCGCGATGTAGCCGCCGCTGGTAAAAACCGCTGCGATGCGTTCGCGCCGGATCAACCGCCGCACTGACCGAACCGCTTGCAGCAGTTGCAGCAGGTTGAGCAGCTTGCGCAGGCCCCGGCCTTGCAGCCCCCCGGCCCGCACCGTGTGCAGTGGATAGCGGCTCGGCACCAGCTGGCGTTCCAGTCGGTCTGGCACCCCCAGCCACGACACGCTCCAATCCGCCGGCATGGCATCGGCCACTGCTAGAGCAGGAAATAGGTGGCCACCGGTGCCGCTGGCAGCAATTAGGAGCCTGGGCATGGGTGCTGGGGCTGAAGCATGCCTAACTTAAAAGCGGTTTCCGCCGCCCCATGCCGCGTCTCCAGCTACTTGGCCGATTTCTGCCCCGAAGCCTGGCCGGCCTCGCCGTCCTGCTGGTCAGCACGGTGCCCGCTATTGCTGCTGCCGGGCCCAGTGCGGCCCAGCTCCAGGCCCTGGAAACGGCCCTCAACGGCACCGGCGAGCTCAGGGGCGCCATGGAGGACGGTCCTGGGCTCGACGTAACCCTGGTGGAACTGCGAAGGCGCAGCGTGCTGCGGCAGTTCCCTGATGCCCGCTGGCAGCTCACCACGGGCAAGCCTTTGCGTGATGGGCGCAGCACCGTGCAGCTCCAGGTGACCGGCAGCCGGCAGGAAGGCCCTACTCGCTACCGGCTCGATGCCCAGCAACAGCTGGTGCTCAGCAGCAGTGGCGGTCCTGGGGGCCGCATCAATGGCCAGATAGTGATTCGAGAGCAGACCCTGATGCGCAGCGGTGAGGCCGATCTACCCGTGAGTCTTTTGATCCCGGATGCGGTGCTCACAGGTCAGCGTTATGACGTTGACGCGTTGTTTGACGAGCCCCTGGAGGGGGCGATCGCGGCGGGTGGTTTGGTGGCCCTTACCGGTCAGCAGGTGAACGCTCTTGAGAGCCCAGAGCTCCAGCTGGGAGCATTGGGTGGCGGTGGCCTGTTCAAGTCGGTGCAGGCTCCCTTCACACCGGGATCCCAGACCTGGGCAATTTTGCTGGTCCATCCCAAGGGCATCGTCAGTGCCACCAAGCGGGTGCTGGTGGTGGCCGACAAGACCCAGCTGGATCCTTAACGCAGGTCGCCGGGCACTAGGTAGCCCTTGCCGCCGCGGTCGAGCCGCTCGAAGTGGCGCAGAAGGTAGGCGTTGGTGCGCACTTCATCAAGCTCCAGCCTGCCATCACCGTTGCGATCGAGCTGCCGGAACAATTGCGCTAGCCGCTGTTGGTACACCTCAAACTCATCGGCCGCCCGTGCCGGCAGTTCTGGGCTGACGAAAGTGGCCAAAAGCAGCACTCCCGCCAGGCGGCTGGCGATCAGTCGCAGCGGGTGACGAACACCAGGAACCATGGTTGCGGTGGGCATGGCTTAGGTGGGAATGAACTCAGGCTATGCAGCCCTGTGCTGCCCGCTATTGCCAGATTCCGGCCAAGCTGTGACTAAATCTTTCCGGAATGGCACCGCGATGTCCCCTGGTCAAAGCATCTGGGTGGTTGATGACGACCCCGAATTGCGGAGCATGGTGGGCACCTACCTGATCGACCAGGGCTATGACGTGCGCTGCCTGGCAGACGGAGCCCAGCTGATGGCGCGGTTGGCAGGCCAGCGTCCCGATCTGGTGGTGCTGGATCTGATGCTGCCGGGAGACGATGGCCTCACCCTGCTGCGGCGTCTGCGAGACGGCGGCGACGATCTGCCGGTGGTGATGCTCACCGCTAAAGGCGATGCGGTGGATCGGATCATCGGCCTGGAGCAGGGCGCCGACGACTATCTGGCCAAGCCGTTCCTGCCGCGGGAGCTCACCGCCCGCATTGAGGCGGTTTTGCGTCGCCGCGTCGCCCTGCCGGCCGGTACGCCCTTGGCCGAAGGGGAGTCCTTGACGATTGGTGAGCAGGTGCTGGATCTGGCGGCCCGCACCCTGGAGCAGGGGGGAAGGATCACGGTGCTCACCTCAGGCGAATTCGCTTTACTGGCGGCCTTTGTGCAGCATCCGCACCGACCTCTTTCGCGTGAGCGGCTGGTCGAGCTGGCGCGGGGGCCGGATTCAGTGACAGACAGCCGCAGCATGGATGTGCAGGTGTCGCGGCTACGCAAATTGGTGGAGCCGGATCCCGCTCGACCCCGCTACTTGCAGACGGTGTGGGGCTATGGCTATGTATTCGTGCCCGATGGTCAACCTCGCAGCCGTTAGGACCGCCCTGCGCTACGGCCTGGTGGGACTTGGGGTTGCCCTGCTGAGTACGGCCCAGTTGCAGGCGCTGCTGGCCGAGCGTCTGCAGCGGGCCCGCATTGCCCAGTTGGGGCCCGAGGTGCTGTTTCAGGTGCGCCTAGCGGAGCTGGCCCTCGATCGCTTGCCGCCGGCGACCCTGGCCCGGCTCAGTGGCCTGTCCCTGCGAGTCGGGGCCCTTCCCCCCACCTCCACCAACTCTGCTCTGGCTGCCGAGGGACGGCTGCTCCGCCAGCAGCTCTGCCGTGAGCTGCGGCCCTGTCCCACCGTGCTGCCGGCGGCGCTGCCGCACAGGGGTGTGTGGGTGCAACTGCTGGCGCCGCTGGAGCCGGTGTGGCTGCTGGCGCCGATTCCGCCGGCCCGCCGCTGGCCGCCCGATCCTTGGCTGCTCCTGGCGGGTCTGGGGCTGGGCGGCAGCGTGGCACTGCTGCTGTTTTTCTGGCTCGAGGTGCAACGCCCCCTGCATCAGCTGCAGCGGGCCCTGGGCGGGGTAGGCACCGCCGCCGGGCCACCCGCTCTGCCGGAGGAGCGTGGCACCACCACCGTGCGCCAGCTCACCGGCCGCTTCAATGCCATGGTTCGGCGCTTGGGGCGCGTCGAGCAGGAGCGTTCGGTGATGTTGGGTGGCATCGCCCACGACCTCAAAAGCCCGATTACACGACTGCGCTTTCGGCTCAGCTTGGCCGGCTTGCCGGGAGTGGATCTGCAACAGGCTGAGGCCGATTTGGCGGCCCTGGAGCGAATCACTCAACAGTTTTTGCTGTTCGCTGGGGGTAACGACAACGAGGTGGCCGTGGCGGTGCCGCTTGACCAGCTGCTGGCCGAGGTGGCGGCGGGCCTGGATGCCGACACCCTGGCGCTGGAGCTGCAGCCCTTGCTGCGCGTGGTGCAGCCGGTGGCGCTTTCCAGGGCCGTGGCCAATTTGATCGATAACGCCCGCAGTTACGGCGCACCACCGCTGAGGCTGGTACTGCAGTCCGGGCCGCCTGAGGGGGAGGGCTTCCGCATCGTGCTTTGGGATGGGGGCTCAGGCATCCCTGCCGGTAAGTGGGATCAGGCCTTGATGCCCTTCCAGCGGCTCGATGCCGCCCGAGGTGGCAGCGGCCACTGCGGCCTGGGGCTGGCGATTGCCGCTCGGGTGGCGGCCGCCCACGGCGGTGGGCTGGAGCGGCTGGAGAGCGATGGCTCCGGCAATGGCCCTAGCCCCGCCTTTGGATTTCGTTTTGGAATCGCCCTTTGGGGGCGCTCCAAAAGCTAGCTGGGGAGCTGAAACTGCCGGTTACCCCCCGCGTCTGTCGGATTTGGTCACAGGTTGGTGGCAACTCGGTTGCACTTCGCCCGTTGGTTCGCCGCAAAGTTCCGGGGTGACAGCTCAAGGCTGCACCATTTCACCCACCTTCTTCCCATGAAGTCCTTTCCCCTTCCCCGTCTGGCCCTGGTGCTGGGCCTGTTGGGTAGCGGCGTCGTTAGTGCCGGCTCCGCCCTGGCCGATCCCCAGTTCCCCGGTCGAGCCTTCGGCCCCTGGAGCCCTAATTCGGACCTCACGCGCGGCTGGGTTCAGGCTCAGCGGGCCTTGGCGGATCAGTCCTATCGCCAGACCCAGTGGCGCCTCGACCAACTGGATCGCTGCCTCAGCAGCGCCCGTGAGCGCTGGGACAACGACCAGTGCCTGCGCCGCGATGAGCAGGCTCGGGAGCGTCAGAGGCGGCGCGATCAGAAGGAATGGCAGCTTCTGATGGACCGCCAGGGCTTCACCGCCCAGCTGCCCGGGCGGCCCGGCCTGAGCCTCTGACGGCCTTTTCGTTTTTCTTTCTCCGAACCCCAGTCCCCGCCACACCACCTACCGCAAGATCAACCATGCGCCTCTCTGCTCTTCCTCTCGTTTTGGCCGGCCTGCTCGGCAGTGCAGCCCTGGCTCCTGAGGCCTCCCAGGCCTATCCCTACGGCGATCAGCGCTACGGGGATCAGCGCTACGCCTACGGCGGTCAGCGCTACGCCTACGACAACTACGGTCCGCCCCGAGGCCGAACCTATGCCCCCCTGCCCGTGAGTCCCTATGGCTACCCCATCGCCTCTGAGCCTGAGCCCTATAGCCCTCCTCCCGTGAATCGCTGCAATAGGGGCACCGTGCTGACCGGGGCTGCCATTGGTGGCGGACTGGGTGCGATGTTGGCCAGCAACTCCCGCAACCGCCTCTGGAGCCTGCCAATGGGGGCCGCGATGGGCGGCATCTTGGGTGGTGTGATCTCCGGTTGCTGAAGCCGGCTTCAGCCGGCGCTGCGGTTGTGCACAGTCAGATCCGGTCACAACTTTCCGCCGGCTTAGTCACATTTCAGTGAAAAGGAGCGCCCAGGATTCAGGGGTGGATCCGCTCCAAGCGGCTCCACCTCACCCCACCTCACTTACAGCCATGAATCTTTTGCACACCTTGTTGCCTAGAGCCGGACAGCGCCCTGCCTCCCTGCTTCTGGCAGGCGCCTTGTTAATCATGGGGGTGAGTGGGGCCGGTGCTGCGGCCTTCGCCGAAGGCACCGGTTACGGAAGGCGCCCCAACCCTGAGCGCCGCGAAGCGATGCAACGCCAGCAGGCCGAGGCGATGGCCAAATTGAGCAGCCAGGAGCGCCAGGCTTATTTCGCCGCCCGCCGACAGCTGGAGCAGCGGGTTTCCGTCGAACGCCTGGACCAACTGAGCCAGGCCGAGCGCTGCATGGTGCCGGCCCGTGGCGTCGATGCCTTGCAGACCTGCCAGCGCAACCTGCAGGACCAGGCGATGGAGCAGCGTCGCCGCTGGATGAGCGAACGGGCCGAGCTTCAGCGCCGCTTTGGCTTGCCGGGCTGGGACAAGGACCAGCGCCAACAAAAAAAGGGGGCCTGAGCCCCCTTTCGCGGTCAGCCTGGATCAGGCCACTTCCAGATCAGGCCTCATCTAGTGCTGCCACGCCTGGAAGCACCTTGCCTTCCAGCAGCTCCAGGCTGGCGCCACCGCCGGTGGAGATGTGGGACATCTTCTCGGCTACACCCACCTTTTCCACGGCTGCCACGGAGTCGCCACCGCCGATGATCGTGCAGCAGCCCTTGCCGCTCAGGTCGGCCAGGGTGTGGGCGATGCCGTTGGTGCCGGCGGCAAACTTGTCGAACTCGAACACGCCCATGGGGCCGTTCCAGATCACGGTTTTGCAGTCAGCCAGGGCTTCCTGGAAGGCTTTGAGCGAGTCGGGGCCGATGTCCAGACCCATCCAGCCATCGGGGATGGCGTCGATCGACACGGTCTGGCTGTTGGCGTCGGGGGCGAAGTTGTCGGCCAGCACCACATCGGTGGGCAGCAGTAGCTGCACGCCCTTGGCGGCCGCCTTGGCCTCCAGCTCCTTGGCCAGCTCAAGCTTGTCCTCTTCCACCAGGCTCTTGCCCACCGCTAGGCCACGGGCTTTGTAGAAGGTGAAAATCATGCCGCCGCCGATCAGCACCTTGTCGCACTTGTCGATCAGGGCCTCAAGCACGCCGATTTTGGAGCTCACCTTGGAGCCGCCCACGATCGCCGCCAGGGGACGCTTGGGCTCGTCGATGGCGCCCTGCAGGTACTGCAGCTCCTTCTCCATTAGGTAGCCGGCCACGCTGGGGCTGAGCGCCTTGGTGACGCCCTCGGTGGAGGCATGGGCCCGGTGGGCGGCGCCGAAGGCGTCGTTCACGTAAACATCGGCAAGGGCGGCCAGCTGGGCAGCGAAACCGGCGTCGTTCTTCTCTTCTTCAGCGAAGAAGCGCACGTTTTCGAGCAGCACCACATCGCCTTCTGCCATGGCTGCCACCTTGGCTTCGGCGTCGGGGCCGATGCAACTGTCGGTTTTCACCACGGGCTTGCCGAGCAGCTCGCTGAGGCGGCCAGCCACGGGGGTGAGGCGCATGGCTTCGTTCACCTGGCCCTTGGGACGGCCGAAGTGGGCCGCCAGGATCACCTTGGCGCCCTTGCTGCTCAGGTCTTTGATCGTGGGCAGGGCGGCCCGGATGCGGGTGTCGTCGGTGATGGCACCGGCGTCATCTAGCGGTACGTTGAAGTCAACCCGCACCAGCACGCGCTTGCCGCGGAGCTCATCGGCCGAAAGGCTGGCCAGGGATCGCTTCGCCATGGGTTATGGAATAACTGAATTGCCGGGGGAGATTAGCCCCCGCGGGCCCCAGCCAGCCCAGGCTTCGGATTCCCCCCTGCCATCCGCCCTGGCCGGGCGACGAATCGACCCCCAGACTGAAGCCACGGGCTTGCATCTGCCCGGCCGCATTACGCCCCATGTTTGACACCGTTCTCTTTCCCATCGACCAGAGCCGCCAGGCGATGGAAACGGCTGCGGTGGCCTTGAAACTGGCCCAGCAGCACTCCAGTACCCTGGTGTTGCTGTCGGTAGTGGAGCCCGAGCAGGACGACCCAGCTGCGGTTGCTGCCCTGCTGCAGCAAGCCCGCGCTCGCTTTGAAGAGGCCGGCGTCAGCTGCCAGGTGATCGAGCGGGAGGGCAAGCCCGCCTTCGTGATCGGCGATGTGGCAGATGAGATCAATGCTGACGTGATCGTGATGGGCACCCGCGGCATTGCGATCGAGAGCGATCAGCAGAGCACCGCCGCCCGGGTGATCCAGCTGGCTCCCTGTCCGGTGCTGGTGGTGCCCTGATGCCCCAGACGCTTCCGCTCAGCGTCAACGCTCCTGCGATTCAGTGGTACCCAGGCCACATCGCTAAGGCGGAGAAAGCTCTCAGCGCCAACCTGGCCAAGGTGGACCTGGTGATCGAGGTGCGCGATGCCCGCATACCCATGGCCACCTCCCACCCGCGGCTGCAGCGCTGGATCGGCAATAAGCAACACCTGCTGGTGCTCAACCGGGTCGACATGATCCCGCCGCCGGTGCGCCAGGCCTGGACCGCCTGGTTTCGAGCCCAGGAGCAGACCTGCTGGTGGTGTGATGCCAAGGCCGGCACCGGCGTTAAGCAGCTGCAGCAGGCGGCGATCCGAGCCGGCGTAGCCCTCAATGTTCGCCGGGCTGGGCGCGGCATGAAGCCACGGCCGGTGCGGGCGCTGATGCTGGGCTTCCCCAATGTGGGTAAATCGGCCCTGATCAATCGGCTGGTGCGTCAGAAAGTCGTAGACAGCGCCCGCCGTGCCGGTGTGACTCGCAGCTTGCGCTGGGTGCGGCTGGGCCAGGACCTCGACCTGCTCGACGCCCCCGGCGTGCTGCCGCCCCGCCTCGACGACCAGCAGGCAGCCCTGCGCTTGGCCTTGTGCGACGACATCGGCCAGGCGGCCTACGACAACGAAGCCGCAGCCAGGGCCTTCCTGCAGCTGCTCACCCTGCTTGAAGCCGAGCCAGCTGCTGGCGTTCCGGCTGGGCTGGTGGGCCAGCGCTATGGCATCCCCCTGGGTGTGCTGCCTGGCGGCGGCCCCGATGTGGAGGGCTGGTTGGTGACCGCTGCGGAGCGCCATACCAGTGGCGACAGCCTGCGCATGGCCACCAAGCTGCTCGATGATTTTCGCTGCGCTCGCTTGGGGGCCATTGCGCTTGAGCTGCCGGTTTTGACTCCTCCATGAGCGAATTTGGTGAGGGCGAAGGTGAGCTGCTGACGCTCACCTATCCCAAGCCGCTGCCGATGCGGCTGGATCGCTGGCTGGTGGCCCAGCGGCCGGAGCAGAGCCGCGCCCGGATCCAGAAGTTCATCGAGGCGGGCTACGTGCGGGTGAACGGCGTCACGGGGCGGGCCAAGACACCGCTGCGCCCAGAGGACGTGGTGGAGCTGTGGATGCCGCCGCCCGAGCCCCTTCCCTATCTGGTGCCTCAGGCGATGCCCCTTGACGTGCTGTTTGAAGACGCCCACCTGATCGTGCTCAACAAGCCCGCCGGGCTCACGGTGCACCCGGCGCCTGGCAACAAGGACGGCACCTTGGTGAATGGCCTGTTGCACCACTGCCCAGATCTGCCCGGCATCGGCGGCGAGCTGCGGCCCGGCATCGTGCATCGGCTCGATAAGGACACCACGGGCTGCATCGTGGTGGCCAAGAGCCAGGAGGCCCTGGTGAAGCTGCAGGTGCAGATCCAGAAGCGCATCGCTTCTCGCCAGTACCTGGCGGTGGTGCACGGCCAGCCAGCTGGCGACTCCGGCACGATCGTCGGGGCGATCGGCCGCCATCCCGTCGACCGCAAAAAATATGCGGTAGTCCACGACGATTCGGGGCGTCATGCCTGCACCCACTGGCGCCTGGTAGAGCGCCTGGGGGATTACAGCCTGCTGCGTTTCAAGCTCGACACCGGTCGCACCCACCAGATCCGGGTGCACTGCGCCCACGTCGGTCATCCGATCGTGGGCGATCCCACCTACTCCCGCTGCCGCAAGCTGCCGCTTGAGCTGCCTGGCCAGGCTTTGCACGCCGTGCAGCTGGGACTTGATCACCCGATCACCAAGCAGCGGCTGGTGTGCGAAGCGCCGTTGCCGGAGGTGTTCGAGCGTTTGCTGGCGGTGCTCAGGCGGCGCTAGGCAGGGTCATGCAGGTATGGGCAGTCTCGGGCAGGCTTCCACCAGGGTTCGGGTGATGGCGGTCTGGGGATCGCTCAGCAGCCGGGAGCCGGGGCCCTCCTCCACGATCTTCCCCCCCTCCAGCACCAGCACCCGGTGGCAGAAGCCACTGGCCACCGACAGGTCGTGGGTGACAAACAGCATCCCCAGCCCCAGGCGCTCCTGCAGCTCCCGCAGCAGGGCAAGCACATCTGCCTGCACCTCGGCATCCAGCATGCTGACGCTCTCATCGCAGAGCAGCACCTGGGGCTCCAGGATCAGGGCCCGGGCGATGGCTACCCGTTGCTGCTGACCACCAGAGAGTGTGCGGGGTAGGCGGTTTTCAAAGCTTTCCGGGGGGGTGAGCCCCACCGCTGTCAGCAGTTCGCGGGCGCGTTGACGGGCCTGGGAGCGGTTGGCGAGGCCGTGGATCAGCAGGGGATCGGCAATCGTCTCACCTACCACCATTTGGGGGTTGAGACAGGCCAGTGGGTCCTGAAACACCATCTGAATGCCGCGCCTGGCCTGGCGCAGGGCTCGGCCCCGCAGGCTGAGCAGGTTTGTGCCCTGCAGCCGCACCGTGCCGCCCCGCACCGGCGCCAGCCCCATCAGGGCGCGGCAGAGGGTGCTTTTGCCGCAGCCGGAGGCTCCCACCAAGCCGATGGTTTCGCCCTGCTGCAGGCGCAGGCTGACGCCATCCACCGCCTTAAGCCAGCGGGCTTGCCAGGGCAGGGATGGCAGTGGATGCCAGCTGCGCAGCTGCTCGATTTCCAGCAGTAGCGGTGCTGGCGGTGGCGGCAAACTTTCGGCGCCCTCCCGCTCCCGCGCCTTGGCCACCAGCCGTTGGGCCAGGGCGGAGGCGGGGGCCATCAGCAACTGCCGGGCTGGCGCCTGTTCCACCAGGCGTCCCTGATCCAGCACGGCGATCTGGTCGCACCAGCGTCCCGCCATGGCCAGGTCGTGGCTGATCAGCAGCAGGGCGCTGCCCGCTTCGCGGCAGAGGTTGCTGAGCTCCGCCATCACCTGGCCGGCTACGGCCACATCCAGGCTGGTGGTGGGTTCGTCGGCGATCACCAGCGGCGGCTCCAGGGCCATCGCCAGGGCGATCGCTAAGCGCTGGCGCATGCCGCCACTGAATTCATGGGGATAGCTGCCGTAGCGCTCAGGGCCGATGCCCACCCGGGTCAGAAGGGTTTCCGCCCGTTGCCGCACCTGGCGCCTCTGCCAGCGGGGCCGGTGGGCCGCCAGGGTGTCGGCTAGGTGATCGCCGATCGTCAGCAGTGGGTTGAGGCGGGTCATCGGGTCCTGGAACACCAGCCCCACCGCTTCACCGCGCAGTTGGCGCAGGGCCGGACGGGCCATTTGGCTGGGGTTCTGACCCTCCAGCAGCAGGGAGCCGCTGCACTGGCTGCCCGGGGGTAGAAGTTGCAGCACTGCCCGGGCCACGGTGCTTTTGCCGCAGCCGGAAGGACCCACCAGGGCCAGGCGATCGCCGGCCGCCAGGGTCAGGTTCAGGCCGTCGAGGGTGGGGCGCTCCGCGTCGGGATAGCGCACCACCAGGTTCTCAATTGCGAGCACGGGGCTGATCATGGCCACCAGCTTGGCCCCACTTGCCTACGATGAGGGGAACCCGCAGGCTGAAATGCTCAGGGCGGCCCCGAATCTGGATGCAACAGCCGTAGCTACTCGAGTGGCGGCAGCTCCAGCTCTGGTGCGCAAGCCCATTCGCACTCCTGCCGACTACGGCGTGCCCCTGCCGGAGTGGTTGCAGCGCTGCATCGAGCATGTGCCGCCGGGACAGGGGGTGAGCTGCCCCACCGATGCCGAGGCCCTGCTGGCTTCCGCCTTCGACTTCGCTTACCAGCTGCACGAGGGCCAGTTTCGGGCCAGTGGCGAGCCCTACATCATTCATCCGGTCGCCGTTGCCGACCTACTGCGCGATATCGGTGCCAGCGCCGGCGTGATCGCTGCGGGCTTCCTGCACGACGTGGTGGAGGACACCGAGGTCACCGCTGAGGAGATCGAACAGCACTTCGGCGCCGAGGTGCGGGCGCTGGTGGAGGGGGTTACCAAGCTCGGCGGCATTCACTTCACCAACCACACCGAAGCCCAGGCTGAAAACCTGCGCCGCATGTTCCTGGCCATGGCCAGCGACATCCGGGTGGTGCTGGTGAAGCTGGCCGATCGGTTGCACAACATGCGCACCATCGCGGCGCTCAAGCCCGAAAAGCAGATGCGCATCGCCCGGGAAACCCGGGAGATCTATGCCCCCCTGGCCAATCGCCTCGGCATTGGCCGGCTGAAGTGGGAGCTGGAAGATCTGGCCTTCAAGATCCTCGAGCCCGAGGCCTATCGGGACGTGCAGCAGCAGGTGGCCACCAAGCGCAGCGAGCGCGAGGAGCGCCTGGCGGTCACGGTGCAATTGCTGCGCGACCGGCTTGCCGCCGTGGGCTTGGCCAATTGCGAAGTAAGCGGCCGGCCGAAGCACCTCTATGGCATCTGGAGCAAGATGCAGCGCCAGCAGAAGGCGTTCCACGAGATCTACGACGTGGCGGCTCTGCGGATTCTTTGCCCCAACTTCGAGAGTTGTTATCGGGCTCTTGCGGTGGTGCACGACACCTTCCGGCCGATCCCGGGGCGCTTCAAGGATTACATCGGCTTGCCCAAGCCCAATGGCTACCAATCCCTGCATACGGCGGTTATCGGCCGGCACCGGCCGATCGAAGTGCAGATTCGCACCACCGATATGCACCAGGTGGCTGAATACGGCATTGCTGCCCATTGGAAATACAAGGAAGGCGGTTCGCCGGCCGCCTCTGGAGCCGATGCCGAGCGGTTCAACTGGCTGCGGCAGCTGGTTGATTGGCAGAAGGATGACGGTGGCACCGACAGCAACGACTTCCTGCGCTCGATCAAAGAAGATCTCTTTGATGAGGAGGTATTCGTATTTACTCCCAATGGCGATGTGGTGGGTTTGCGTAAGGGTTCTACGGCCGTAGATTTCGCCTATCGCATCCACTCGGAAATCGGCAATCATTGCCAGGGCGTGCGCATTAATGATCGGCTATGCCCGCTCGCCACGCCTCTGCGCAATGGTGACTTTGTGCAGGTGGTTACCGCCAAAACGGCCCACCCAAGCCTCGACTGGCTCAACTTCGTGGCTACCCCCACGGCCCGTAATCGCATTCGCCACTGGTACAAAACCAGCCACCGCGAAGACAACCTCCAGCGCGGCACCGAGATGCTGGAGCGCGAGCTCGGCCGCGATGGCTTCGATGCCCTGCTCAATGGTGAGGCGATGGCCAAAGTGGCCCGCCGCTGCAATCTCACCTGCACCGAAGACCTGCTGGCCTCCCTCGGCTTTGGTGGGGTCACCCTGCATCAGGTGCTCAACAGGCTGCGGGAGGAAATGCGCCTGGCCAGCGAAGCCTCCACCCCCGTGGTCAGCAATGAGCAGGTCGCGGCCAAGGTGGCGGCCCACGCTGCCCAGGTGGCGCATCAAGCGCCGGTGGGTGGGGGTGGCACCAGCTCAATCCTTGGCCTTGAGGGCCTCGATTACAGGCTCGGGGGGTGCTGCAGTCCCCTGCCTGGCGAGCAGATTCTTGGGGCGGTGGCTCTCGGCAACCACGGCATTACCATCCACCGCCAGGACTGCTCCAATGTGGCCCAGGTGCCGGCCGAACG
>NZ_JAGQDB010000039.1:0-21450 GCF_024346495.1 Cyanobium sp. A1C-AMD
GAGCTGTTTGATTTCTCGCTGGTCCTGCTGATGGCGGCGGTCTAGATCCTTCTGCTCTGTCAAGGTGAGCACTGGCTTTTCATTGGCATCCTGGGATGCTTGGCGCCAGCGGTCCACCTGTTCCGGATAGAGGCCCCGCTCACGGCAGTAGGCACTCAGCTCGGTGGCATTCAGCCCAGCGGTTTCCAACACCACCGTGAACTTGTCGGTGGAATCCCATCCCTCTGGTTCCTTTTCGGATGCCGGCACCACCTCTCCTTGCAACCGCCAGGCCTTCCTCCAGTTGTAGAGGCTGGCAACGTGAATGCCCAGCTCTGCTGAGATCTGGGCCACGCTCTGCCGGTGCGGCGGACTCATCCGCCTTCTTACATCAGCTTTGACGGCCTCGCTGTAGCGACGCATTGCTCTGCTCCATCAAGCCCCCTGGTGGAAAAAGTGGTCGAGATGGAGAGGCGTCAACTTTCCTGGCAGAGGGGGCGCCCCTAAGACTCCTGCAACCCAGTCGCTGACTGGGTTTTTTTATGCCTGTAGTCCGGGTCAGTCTAAAAAAGTGCTGGGCAGTGCCGAAAAAGTGTTGGTGTGGGGTAGAGAGGTTTGGTGTATTGTGGCTGCAAGCGGGTGAACCGAAGCAGCTCCAGCTTCATCGCTTACGCCAGACCTTTTGTGAACGGCGAGATCACCCACTACCTGCGCGATAAGGGTTTTCTGATTTCAGTTCCAGGCCGCTTGCGGGAGCTACATGCCAGGGGGCAGAAGTTGCTGCGGCAGGGCATAGCCGCAGATCGGATTCCCAAGCAATTGGGGCTTACACCGGAGCGTTGGGCAGAGATCGCAGCCGCTTGCTCAGTGCGGGTGGTCGCGATGGCGATGGAAACCCAAGAGACGGATCAGACCAGCTGCTCATCGCTGAGCTCGCCGCTGATGTAGCGATGTAAGACGCTGCTGATAAGGGTTTGGTAAGGCATACCCAGCCGCAGCGCCCTGACGCGCAAGGCCTCTAGGTCAGTACCGGAAAGCCGGATGTTGATTCGTTGGTCCTTCTGGCCGGTGATCTGGGCTGACTCTCTGAGCTGATTAAGGAGATCAGGAGTGGCAATTGAACGCAGCGCGCCCGATTCCACAGCTTCTAGGAGCTCACGCTCGTCTTGATCGAGTGAGTCGTTGCTAGAAGGAAGGTGGCTTTGCATCGTCATGGCGTGTCTTGACGGAGGTAGTCGCGTGTGGCTTTGCGGCTGGGAATAATCGTTTTGAGAAAGAGGTAGTCGTCGTCTTCCACGTAGGGGACGAGGTAGACGTATTGATTCACCTCAACAACAAGGATGCGCTGGCTTGGATATTGCTCTGGATTGGGGTGGGCCAACACATCGAGCAAGCCTCCAGTTTCGATGGCCACCACAACAGCCTCGAAGTGGATGGACCGCTGGGCACCGAGCTGCTGGTTTTTATCACTGCTCCAGCGAAAGGGCTTCATGAGAGCAGCTTAGGTTCTCTGTCTGCCGTTTGTCATCAAGCAGCACTGAGCTGCTGCGGCAAGAGCTAGCAGCCGAGTGCCCTGGTGGATGGAGCCTGAATTGCCGATCTCCCTCCACCAGGCCCTGGCGGCACTGCTACCCCGCCCGCAGCTGGTGCAGGGCTGCTGGCACCTGCTGTCAGGCCGGCGTGAGCACTACCTGCCCCGCGGCGAGCGCGAACCTGAATCCGCCTACCGCCGCCGGGTAGAGACAGCCCTGCCATCGGGCTTCTTTCGTGATGCCCTGCGTACCTTTGCCTGGATGCTGGCCTCAAGCCACTGGCGGGATCTGCCGGCCTCGCTGCAGGCGGTGATCAGCGATGTGGATGGCTGCGGCACCGACCTGGGGGTGTTCCTAGAAGCCGCTGATCTGTTGGTACTCAGAGACGGTGCTGCCCTGGTGGGTGTGATCCCGCCGGTTCACCTCTGGCCCAGTGAGGGTGACCGCCAGCAGGCCTTGCGCAATGGCGACCGGCTCTCCTTGCCGCGGCTGCTGCTTATCGAGCGGGGAGATGTTCTGCACTGGCACCTGCCAGGCAACCATGCCCTGCCAGATGCGATCACCTGGCGGGAGCGGCGCCCCAATGCCCTCAAGCCCGCCAATCAGGCAGCGCCACCACAGGAGCCACCACCCCACCCCTGGCAGTACCTGACAGCTTCTCTTGTTGGTGATGGCCCCGACGGGGCTGGCATGGACCTGAGCGCCGAGACCTTGGTGGCTGATCCCCAGGCCCCCAGCGGCTGGCGAAAGCAACGCCTTGATCAGCGCCACTACCGCGGCATCAACCAACTACCTGCTATTTGGTATGCCAGCCATGGCGCAGCCTTTGGAGAGGGGGAATTACCCCATCTAGGTCTTGCGCACCAGTACCTCAACCACTTCCGCTGCCAGAGCGACTACCAGGAGCTGCTGTACCGAACCGCACTGCCGGTGGGCGTACGCACCGGTGTGGCTGGCCCGATGGGCAGCAGCTCAGCCAGTGAGCCGGTGGTGCTGGGACCAAACAGCGTCATCGACCTGCCGGAGGGCGCCAGCTTCCAGTTCGTCGAGATCCAGGCCCGCTCTTTGGCGGAACACCGCGCCTGGCTGGAATCGCTGGATCAAGGCATGCGCCGTGATGCCTTGATCCCCGCTGCCGCCCAAGGGGCACCGCGCACGGCGATGGAGATCTCATGGCCGCTTCCCAGGCCTATGCCCTGCTGCAGAGCCAGGCGATACAAAAGGCCTCGATGTTCTCTTCTCTGCTGCAGCACTGGTGCGCCATCACCGGTGAACAGCTGCCAGTGCAGGAAGGAGCTGCCCTGACGGTGGAGATCAGCCCGCTGGCACCAGCACCTAAGCCTCAACCAACCGTGGCCGAGATGCTGCAGCTGCAGGAGCGGGGAATCATTAGCGAGCAGGCCCTGCGGCAATGGCTGGGGGATCTGGCCGGCATCGCCCCGGCATCTACCTAGGGCCTTTGCTCAGCCAAGGGGAATCCGGCAGAAGGGTTTCTTGCGGAAACGCCTGTAGACATCAAAGTCGCTGTCAAGCGTGAGGATCTCAGCGATATCAAGCCGCTCAGAGAGGGACACCAAGGTGAGATCAGCGAAATCACCTGGCAGGTCTGCGTAGCGCCCGTTGAGCTCGGCGACACGGGCATAGTCCTCTGAAAGCAGGTTGATGGCCTCAATGCCACCACGACTCACAGCAGTAAGCAGGTGGTTTTGAGCAGCCAGCACTCCGGGGTTACCTGGATTACCAAGCAGCCAGAGCACCTCAGCGATGCAAATAGGTGAGGTGATGAGCTGAGCAGTGTTCTGGTCAAAGAAGGCGATAACCGCTTGATGGAGCGGTTCCTGCTGCTGGTAGTAGCTCAGCAGGATGCCGGAATCGATCAAGATCCGCTGCATCAGCTCCGCTCCGCTCGGCGCTTTTGTAGGTGCTGACCAAGCAGCCGGCGCCGTTGCTGCCGCTCCGCGCTGCCGGCTGGCAGGGTGTCGAGGAAGGCCTCGGGATGGCCTCCCAGTTGCTGGGTGATGGAGGGGCGTGGCTGCCCCTGCTGCCAGCGCTCACGGATTAGCTGGCGGATCAGAGAGCTTTTGTCCTGGCCGGTTTCGTCCAGCAGGTCATTGAGAAAGTGCTCGGTGTCGGAATCGAGCCTGACGGTGAGCGGCATGGCCCGCAGGGCTAACCCAGTACGACGAATGGACTAACTGTAATACAGGTTTTTGCATGGTCGGCAATGGCCCTCGATGCTGCGTAGTTGGCCCGTTGCTGAATTCAGGCTCCGCGGTGAGCTGGCAACCGCAGGATCAAGAAGCCATCCGCGAGGCGCTGGCCTTGCCGGCAACAGTTCCCTGCCTTGACGCCATCGGGCGGGCAATGGCGGACTTGGAGCGCCACCACCCAGCTGGGGTACTCAGCGCCCGCGCCCTGCTCGATGCAGTGGCACTGATCGATCAGCAGCTGCTGGTGGGCGGAGCTGAGCAGGAGCAGGCAATCGAGAAGCGCTCCTCCTCCGGGCCGATCGCTGGTTCGGTTGCAGCCGGCGGTGATGCCCCGCTGCAGAAAGCCGACGTGATCGCTTACGACACCTCCCTGCTGCGCCAGGAGAGCGAGACCGTCTATGCCAATCCCTGCTCCAGCGCGGCGGCCCTGCTTAACCAGCGGCGCCGCTACGCCGACCAGCTGAGCCTGTTGCTGCCAGGGCTTGCCAGCTGGGTTCAGTTCACAGCTGCTGCCGCCGGGATGACTGGCAGCGCGGCCCTGCTGCGGGGTTGAGCGCTGGCAATGATCAGCCCCCGCCAGTTCACAAGTGGCAAGCACCAGCGCAATGCAGTGCTTTGGGGCCCTACCCCCTTGCAGCCCTTTGCCAATGCCCGGCTACTGCTGGGTGAAAACGCCATCCCTGGTGACACCACCTCTGCTGTGGTGGCCAGCCACGTCATCGAGTGTTTTCTTGAGCGCTCTCGCTACATCACCGCCAGAGACAACGGCCCTGGTGTTGATACCGGTGACTTCACCTTTCAAGGGATGATCTGCCGTGCCACCCGGCTGCCTCCCAACCCGGGTGCGATCTGGCTGAGTAGGGAGCTGCAGTGGAGTCAAAACGGCCGGCGTGTCTCCACTGCCGGCAGAACCGTTGTGGCCCCTTGTGAGGGCGCAATTTGGCTTGGTGATCTAACCCTGCTCAATGCCGCAGGTGATGCAGGTGTCGATCCCTATGCCCAGTCCACCTTGTTCACCGTGCTGGAGTTCGGCGCCAGCTACGGCTCAGGCGGTATCGGCGGCCTGGTGCAGCCGCTGATTGGTGAACGGGTGTTTGGCACGCTCAAGCCGAATCGGTTGGACCAGTCCTAAGGTGTACACACTTGTATGGTCAAGACAGTGACCGTCCGTGTCGGCATTCGTGAGCTGAGGGCCAAGTTGGCTTCTCACCTTGAGTCGGTGACGCCGATTGAGGTGACGCGCCACGGCCGCACTATTGGCCTCTACGTACCCCTGCCCCAGCCGGCTGAACTGGATGAGCGGGAACGACTGCTGGAAGCAGGCCGCCTGATGCAGGCTGAGCTGGAGCGCCTTGGCCTAACAGAGGAGGAGCTGAGTGTTGACTTCAAGGCTTGGCGTCAGCGGCGCCAGCAGCACTGAAGGTGGAGCGCAAACGACTCGTCCTTGACGCCAACATTTTGATTCGTGGCTGCCTTGGCGTGCGGGTGAGGAACCTGATCGCCGATTACGCCGATCGAGTGGACTTCTTTGTCGCGGAAGCCAATGTCGCCGAGGCGGCGGGCTACATCGCTGATCTCGCCAGAGAAAAGAACCTCGATGAAGTGCTCTGCGCAGAAGCCCTGCTCAGTTTGATGCGTGTTGTTCAGCTGGTGGAGGACACGGCACTCGAGTCAGCTCGAGCGGAGGCGCTGGCCAGAATCCGCGATGCTGATGACTGGCCTGCACTAGCGCTTGGCCTGCAACTGGAGTGCGCCATTTGGACGGAGGACCAAGACTTCTTTGGCAGCGGTATCGCCACGTGGACAACTCGCACGGTGGAGATCTACTTGAACAGTTGACTTGTCGTCGAGATGGGTCATGCCATTTGCATCTTCCAATTCCACTATCACTACTTCCTGCATCAGAGGCGAGGTGATTTGATAACGAGCATTAATGGTTCTTCTGGCATGGGGTCCAAAGTTCAGCGTGACTAGCTCACCCGGCGCGGGGGTGATTGGGGTGCAGGTCAGGGGTCGGTGATTCGACTACTGGTCTCTCACCGCCTGGCCTTGCAGGAAGTTGTGGATCATCTGCTCCATGCCGTTCTGCGTTCTCCCATGGGGACGCAGGCCCTTCTCGGCCCACACACGATCCAGCTCCTGGCGCAGCTTCTCAGGGATCCAGCAGGACAGCATCACCTTGCCCTCGCGGCTGGAGGTGCAATGGCGCTCAGGCGTGGACATCGAGCATGTTTGTGTACATGTGCACAATATGCCACTGCCAGGCCCTCTGGACCAGCAACCGCTGGACTGCCGAAATCCCTGGCCAAAGGGGCCATCGATCAGTCAGAATGAGAACCGTTCTCAGCAATGGGTGGGTAGATGGGTCAGCAGGTCGTTCAGGTGCCCGTCACCCTGCTCACCGGCTTCCTCGGCGCTGGTAAGACCACCCTGCTTAACCACATCCTCAGCAACCAGCAGGGGCTGCGCAGCGCCGTGCTGGTCAATGAATTCGGTGAGGTGGGGATCGACAACGAGCTCGTGGTGGCCACCAGTGATCAGATGGTGGAGCTCAGCAACGGCTGCATCTGCTGCTCGATCAATGGGGAGCTGCAGGAGGCGGTGCATCGGGTGCTCGAACGCCCCGAGCCACTGGATCTGATCGTGGTGGAAACCACCGGCCTAGCCGATCCGCTTCCCGTGGCCATGACGTTCATGGCCGGGGACCTGCGCGATCGGCTGCGGCTCGATTCGATCATCACCGTGATCGATGCCGAACACTTCAGCGTCACAGCTCTCGAAAGCCCGATCGCTCGCGCCCAGGTGGTGTATGGCGACATCCTTCTGCTCAACAAAGCCGACCTAGTGGATGAGCAACGGCTGAAGGAGGTTGAGGCCGAGCTGCGGGCGATCGAAACCGACGCACGAATTCTGCGGGCCAGCCGCGGTGATGTTCCCTTGGGCCTGCTGCTGAGCGTGGGGTTGTTTGAAACTGATCGCCTGGCATCGCTCCAGGCCCAGGAAGATGCCCATGAACAACATCACAACCACGGGGATCACCACCACCACGAGCATCACCACCATCCCCACACCCCGGAGCTGGAGGGCTTCAGTTCCGTGAGCCTGGCGGTGGACGCGCCGTTCGATCTGCGGCGCTTCCAGCACTTCCTTGACATCCAGCTGCCTGAATCGGTGTTTCGCGCCAAAGGGGTGCTCTGGTTCCGCGAAAGCGAGCGGCGCCATTTGTTTCACCTCTGCGGCAAGCGCTTCACGATCGATGACTCCGACTGGCCCGATGGCTCAGAGCGCCACACCAAAGTGGTGGTGATCGGCAAGGGCATTGACCAGGCAACGCTTAAGGCCCAGCTCGAGGCCTGCGTAGCGCTGCCATGAGCCAGACCCTGCTGATCTCTGGACCGCCTGGCTGCGGTAAAACCAGCTGGATCCTGAAGCGGGTCCAGGCTCATCGAGGCCCATGCGGGTATCTGCGGCTGGCCGGCTACCCCGACGAAGGGCTAGCCCAGGCGCCTGACGGCGGTATCGATCTGGCCTACCTGCAGGACCAGTGCCCGAGGCTGCTGGATCTGGCCGATCTCGATCAGGCCCTGGCACCAAGGCCGGAGCACCTTCTGGCGCTGATTGAACTACCCCAGTTCCAGCCGCCGACGGAATCGGGTCTTGGTGGGGTGGACCGGCGCGTGATTCCCCAACTGGAGGCCTTGCATCTCAAGCCCGACGAGCATTTGCACTTCGGGCGAGACACCGCCTTGCCCCGCCAGGACACCCTGGATTTCAGCAGTTTGCAGTCCTGGGAAAGGAACCTGGCTGGGAGTGTGTGGGATCCGGCCAGCCTGAGCAGCTTCTGGTTTGAACTGGTGAACGCTGCCTATGGCGATGTGTACCGCGCCAAGGCCCTAATGAACCTGCCCGATGGCCGGGCCTTCTTCTGCAACTGGATTGTGAGCCAGGAGGGCTCCCAGTTTCTGCCTTTGCAGACGATCGCCCCCCCTGACTGCCGCCCGGAGCGAATGTCGCGCCTCGTTGTGCAGGGCAAGGACCTCGAACCTGCCGCCATCGAGGTGACCCTCGCCGACTGCCTGCTCAGCCAAGCCCTGCCCCATTCATTCCCTTCCGCCTGATCGCCATGGCCCACGCCGTGATCTCCTGCCTGCACGCCAACCACGCCGCCCTGGAGGCCGTGCTCGCCGATATCGACCAACAGGGCATCGACACCATCACCTGCCTGGGCGATCTGGTGGGCTAGGGCCCCCAGCCCAATGAGGTGGTGGAGTTAATCCGTCAGCGCGCCATCCCCACCTGCCAGGGCTGCTGGGATGAGGACATCATCGAAGGCCTCAACGCCTGCGACTGCAGCTACCCCTCCCAGCTGGCGGAAAGGCGAGGCCATCTGGCCCATCAGTGGACGGCCGATCAGCTGAGCGAGGAGAACAAGGATTTTCTTGCCAACCTGCCGATGTCGCTGCGGCGCGATCGGCTGCTGTTCGTCCATGGCAGTCCCAACAGTCAGCACGAATACCTGCTGCCCAACATGGATGCCTTCGCGGCGCTGGAGCGGGTCGAAACCGCCGGAGCCGACACCCTGTTCTGTGGTCATACCCATCATCCCTATGTGCGGGAGCTGCGGGATGGATCGATCCGGGTGCGCGTGCAGGAAGGTGTAGCCAGCGGCGGCCCATCCGTAGAAAGAGAAATCAATTTGCCGGTGCGCCGCATCATCAACGCCGGCTCGGTGGGTGAGCCGCGCCATGGCAACACCAACGCCACCTACGTGATTCACGACGAGCAGACGGGAACCGTTGAGATCCGGGAGGTGGCCTACGACGTGGAGCGCACCTGCCGGGCCATCGTCGAATCCGGCCTGCCGGCGATCTTCGCGTGGCGCCTGCGCCATGGCTTCGAGTACGCCGAGCGGGCCGATGACGCCAGCCACGTGTGTGAGCGCTGATGGCACGCTGGGCCTTAATAAGTGGTTTGCGCGGAGATATGGAGGCCTATGAGGCCATCCAGGAAGATCTGCGCCACACCCGGCGGGTGGACACCCTATTTGTGTTGGGGGATGTGATCGGTCCGGCACGGAATTGCGATGCCCTGCTGAGCCGGTTGCAGCAGCCGCGTCGTGGCGAACTGCAGCCGCAGTGCCTATTTGGCTGGTGGGAGGACCAGCTGTTGGCCGAACGGGGATACCGGGGCGGGCGGCGAGCCGATGCCCTGCGCCTCAGCCAGGGGGAGACGGCCGTGGATGCCCTGCTCCAGGCCGTGGATCCTGGCCACATGGGCTGGCTGGCGGAGCTGCAGTTCGGCTTCATCGAGCTCGACTGCGCCCTGCTGCATGGCAGCTCGGCCACCGTGGAAGACAGCCTGGGCCCGGACAGCTCACCGCTGTTGTTGCTCGATCGGCTCACCCGCATGGAGGTGAACCGGCTGTTCACGGCGCGCAGCGGCCAGCAGTTCAGCATCGAACTCACTGGCGGCGGCATTGAGTCGCAGGTGCGGGATCTGGAGGGCCAACGGCACCAGCAGCAGAGCGTTCCAAAGCGCCAGGTGATCGGCATCGGGGCTGGAGTCCACTACACCATCTACGACCCCGGCACTGATCGCTTTGACTTTCTTGCCGCCGGCAGCAGGTCCCAGGAGCGGGCGCGGGGGTTTGCATGACCCCGCAGCTGGGGGGGACTTTGGAGACCCTGCAGGTTGACCTGGCCGGCCGACAGCTGCGCTTGGTGCTGGAGCGCCGGGGGCCTGCGGCGGCCCCCCTTTGGTTGCTGCTGCCGGCGCTGAGCACCGTGTCGAGCCGCGGTGAATGGAAAGCCTTTGCGAATGTGATGGGCGATCGGCGCCAGCTGGTGAGCTTCGACTGGCCCGGTTTCGGCGACAGTGACCGGCCAGCGATTGCCTACGACGCCGCCCTGCTGCGCTCGGCGCTGCAGGCCGTGCTCTCCTACCTCCGCACCACAACCCGTCAGCTGCCAATTGTGGTTGCCGCCGGCCACAGTGCCTCGGTGGCCCTGGGGCTGGCCACCGAATGGTCTGGGCTGTGGCAGGAGCTTGTGCTGGTGGCCCCCACCTGGCGCGGGCCCCTGCCGACGATGACCGGCTTGCCGCAGCAGCAGTTCAACTGGCTGCGGAGTCTTGTGGCAGCACCATGCATCGGCCCGGCGCTCTACCGGCTCAACACCAGCCGAATGGTGCTGCGCCTGATGCTGCGGCGTCATGTCTGGGTCGCCCCCGCCCTGCTGACACCGGCTCGGATCCGCGAACAGCAGCTTCTTGCCCGCCGCCCCGGAGCGCGCTTTGCCAGCGTGGCCTTCGTGAGCGGTGGCCTTGATCCGGTAGGTGATCGCACCTGGTGGCTGCAGCAGGCGCGGTTGCTCAAATGCCCGCTGCAGGTGGTGCTGGCGGCTGAGGCTCCGCCGCGCTCAAAGAAAGAGATGGAGGTTCTGGCCTGGGAGGCGGCTGATCAGCTCAGCGTGATTCCTGGTCGACTGGGGCTGCACCAGGAATTTGGGGCCCTACTGGCACGGCAACTGCTGGAGAGTTGCGTGTCTGCTGGCTGACCAGCAGCGCCAGCAGGAATCCTGCAAATTGCACGATCACCACACACGGACCGGAGGGCAGGTTGGTGAGGCCTGAGCCCAGTAGGCCCAGCAATGCACAGCCGCCGCCCAAGGTGGCAGAGGCAAGGGCATAGAGCGGGAAGTGGCGGCTCACGAGCCGCCCCCCGCAGGCAGGGATCACCACAAAGGCGCTGATCAGCAGCACCCCCACCGCTTTGATTGACACCGCCACCACCACCGCCAGCAGCACGATGAAGATCAGGCGGTGACGGTTGGCCCCCACCCCGAAGGCTCCAGCGAGATCGCTGTTGAGGGTGAGCAGCACCTGGGCCCGCAGGCTCAAGGCGAGATAGCCCAATGCACCCAGCAGCAGCAGGCCGATCACCACCAGATCGCTCCAGCTGATGCCGAGGATGTCGCCGAACAGCAGCTGCTGGATGCCGCCGCGGTAGGTCTCCACCAAGCTCAGGGCCACCACCGCAAAGGCCAGGGAGGTGGAATACACGATGTTCAGCAGGGCGTCTGCCGGCAGGCCACTGCGGGCCACCAGCTGGTTCACCAGCAGGGCGAACACCACCGCGAAAGGGATCAGCACCAGGGTGGGATTGACCCCCAGCAGGATTCCCAGGCTGATGCCCAGCAGGGCGGAATGACCGAGGGCATCGCTGAAGAACGAGAGCTGACGCAGCACCGCGAAACTGCCCAATAGCCCACCTAGGGCGCCGGTAAGCAAGCCACCGAGCAGGGCCCGCTGCATGAAGGGCTGGCCAACAATCTCCAGCAAGCCTGCGGCATCAGCCATGGCCAGCAATCCCGGCATGGTTATGGCGGTAAGGCACCACATTGGGGCCATAGAGCTCGGCCAGCCGCGCCGCACTGAGGGCATGGTCGGGGGCACCGCTGCAACGCAGGCGGCGGTTTAAGCACAACACCTGATCACAGCTGCGGCGCACCATCTCCAGATCGTGCGACACCTGCAGCACGGTCCAGCCTTCCTGGCGGCGCAGATCCAGCAGCAGCTCCTGGAACTGCTCACTGCTGGGGGCATCCAGCCCCGCCTGAGCCTCATCGAGCACCAGCAACTGGCGGGGCCGCACCACACAGAAGGCCAGCAACACCCGCTTGAGCTGACCGCCAGATAGCTCGCTGAGCCGGCGTTCTGCCAGGTCCTGGCAGCCGGTGCGCTCCAGGGCACGGAGCACGGCCTTGGTTCGGCGCTTGTTGCCCAGCCAGGCCAAGCTCAGGCCTGGTGGATCAAAGCCAAAGCCCACGAATTCGCCCACCGTGAGCGGGAAGCGGCCCTGCAACGCCAGGCTCTGGGGCAAGTAGGCGATCTGGGCACGCACCGCACGGGGCAATTCGCCCGCCGGACCGAGCGCATGGCCAAGGATCCGAACGGACCCTGCCGCCCTGGGCAGCAGACCCAACAAAGCAGCTACCAGGCTGCTTTTGCCGGCACCGTTGGGACCCACCAGAGCCGTGTCGGTTTCGCGGGCGAGCTGAAAGCTCACCTGCTCCACAGCCAGCTGCTCGCCACGGCGAACGCTCAGGCCTTCAACCACAAGCACTGGGGGGTTGTCCGTCATTGGCCGAAGGCCTGGCGTAGATCAGCCACGTTGCGGCGCATCACGCTGACGTAGGTGGCCGGATTCCGCGAGGCTTCCTCCGTGGCCGTCTCCATCGGATCGAACACCACCACTTTCACGCCCAGATCTTTGGCCAGGGTATTGAAGGAGCGGTTGCCTTCCTGAGGCTCGCTGAGCAGGGCTTTGAGCTGGCTGCTCTTCACCTCGGCCGCCACCCGCTGCAGATCAGCCGGTGCTGGATTGAGCTCGGGCACATCCACCAGGTAATCAGCTTTGAGCCCATAGCGCTGGGCGAAGTAGGGGGCGAAGTCGTGGAAGGCCACAAACGTTTTGCCCCGATAGGGCTCAAGTTGGCTGGCGATCTCGCTGTTCAGCTGTTTCAACTGAGCGGTGAAAGCAGCAGCGTTGCGCCGGTATCCATCCGCGCAGCTGGGATCGGCCTGGATCAGGCCATCGCGGATGGTTGCCACCTGCTGCACCGCCCGCAGCGGGTCCAGCCAGATGTGGGGATTAACAGCGCCGTGATCATGGCCGTGGTCATGGCCATGGTCATCGCCGTGCTCCGCCGACTCCAGGGTGGCGACGCCGCGGCTGGAGTCGATCACCACCAGCTGGGGGTTTTCGGCGGCAGCAACGAGCTTGCCTAGAAACCCCTCCATCTCTAGGCCGTTCTTCACCAGCACCCCGGCCTGGCGCAGGGCCGTCAGATCACCCGGTTTGGCCTGGAAGTCGTGGGGGCCCAGGCTGGGAGGGATCAGTGCGGTGACCGTGGCGCAGTCGCCCGCCACGGCGCGAGTGAACAGGGTGATCGGCAGGAAGGTGGTGACCACCTTGAACGCCTTGTCAGCTGCGGCATCAGGGGGGGCCTGGCGGGCTGCGCTGCAGGCGGCCAGAGCCAGAGCCAGGGAGAAAGCGCCTGCTCGGGCCAGCAAGATGATCATGGGCTTGGCAGGCAAGGAATGATTGGGCAACAGGAACGATAACCATTCTCAGTCTAGGCGAGGGTGCGATCCCCGTCGCTGCTACGGCAGCTGGCTGGCGCTCTGGCGACCGGAAAGCCCTTCAGCCAAAACCGCTACCGCCAGAAGCCCGCTGACGCGCGCGAGCCGGCACCGCCACCGGCCACAGCCACCAACGCCCCTGGGCATCACCAGCAGCCAGGTGGAGGCCATCAGGTCGCCAGGCCAGGGCATTGAAGCCGCAGCCCTGTCCCTCAAGCGGCTGCAACATTTGCCCCTTGCCATCCCAGAGCACAACGCTGCCGTCGCTTGAGGCACTGGCAAGCAGGGTGCTCCCGGGAGCAAAGGCCAGCGCCTGCACGCGCTTTTCGTGCCACAGCAAGGGCTCGGGTTGCCAGGCCTTGGCACCCTGCTTCACCTGTGTCCACAGGATCACGGCCTCACCAGCAGCACTGGCCAGCAGTGGTGCCAGGCGGCCCGGCTGATCGCTCCAGGCCAGCTGACGCACCTTGGAGGGAAAGCCGCTGAACTGCCAGGGCTGGCCATGGCAGTCCTGGGGCCATACCAGCAAGGAGCGATCCAGCATCCCGCAGGCCAGATGGTTCCCCGGCCCTGAAAAAGCCAGGGCCAGACCTGCAGATGCGATGGCATGGCGCAGCGGCGGATCCGACGGCGAGCTCAGACACGGCTGCCACAGCACCACTTCACCGTGGCAACTGGCCGCTAGCTGTACCCCATCGGCGCTCCAGGCCAGGGTCTGGATCGTGCCGGGCAACGGCAACGGTGGCTCACGCCATTGGCGGTTGGCCCCATCCCAGAGCCGCAGCTCGCGCCCGGCCGCCACTGCCAGCAGTAAGCCACCAGGCTGCCAGGCCGCCGCATCGATCCAGCCACTGCCAAGGGGGATGGGATCCATGGCCAGCGGCCGCACACCGGTGCCACCCAGCTCCCAGAGCAGCAGCTCGCCGGCCTGACCTGCGGCCATCAGGAACTGGCCATTGCCGCTGAAACCCACCACGTCAAGGCTGCTGTCATGGTCGCCCCGCAGCAGCTCCTCACAGCCGGCGCGGAAATCGAGCAGCAGCAATTCACCACCGGTGCTGGTGATGGCTAGAAACTCACCATCAACCGACCAGGCCATCGCCGAGATTGGCTGCTGCAGATCACCGCAGAGCCGTTCGCTCACCAGGGTTGCCTGAGCCATCGCCTACTCAGGCCACACACGCCAGGAAGCTCGCTCGCAGGGCCTCAGCATCGAGATCGCGGCCGATGATTACAAATTCGCTTTGGCGCCGCTCACCGGCTTTCCAGGGGCGATCGAAATCGCCATCAACCAGCATGTGGACCGACTGGAGCACATAGCGCTCATCCTTGCCAGCGAGCTGGATGATGCCCTTCATGCGGAACAAATCCGGCCCGCGGCTGCTCACCAGCTCCGAGATCCAGCTGCCCAACTTCTCCATGTCCATGGGCCGCTCCTCCACTAGGGCCACAGAACCCACAGCATCGTCATGCTCATGGGCGTGCTCGTCCACCAAAAAGCCTGGATCGAGGCTTAGGGCACGCTCCAGCTCGAAGGCCTGAACGCCCAACAGCTCCTGCATCGGCACATCGGCGTTGTGGCTGGTGAGCAGGCGAGCCATGGGGTTGATGGCGCGCACCCGCCGCTCGATCGCGGCGCGCTCGCTGTCGCTCACCAGATCGGCCTTGTTGAGCACCAGCACATCGGCGAAGGCCACCTGCTCCTGCACCTCCTCCGTATCCCAATGCAGCTCAACGTGCTTGAGATCCACCAGGGTGACCACCGCATCCAGCCGCAGCTCATCGCGCAGGTCTTCATCGACAAAGAACGTTTGAATCACCGGGGCCGGATCGGCCAGGCCGGTGGTTTCAATCACCAGGTGATCGAAGCGATCACGCCGCTTCATCAGGTTGCCGATGATCCGAATCAGATCGCCGCGCACGGTGCAGCAGATGCAGCCGTTGTTCATCTCGAAGATCTCCTCATCGGTATCAACTACCAGCTGGTTGTCGATGCCCACCTCGCCGAACTCGTTGACGATCACCGCCACCTTGAGGCCGTGCTCGTGGGTGAGGATCCGGTTGAGCAGGGTCGTCTTGCCGGCACCGAGGTAACCGGTGAGCACGGTCACTGGCAGGCGCTCGGCGGCGGGAACGGGGCTGGAGAAGGCCATGGCCAGGCTGGGTCGGGCCCAAGAGTGAGAATGGTTGTCGTTCTAGCAAAGGCAGCCGCCCGGATCGACCCCAATGGCTTCCGCGACTTCTTTTCCCAGGCAGCAGCCCCTGCTCCAGCTGCTCCAGCAGACGGACGGCGAGCTCAGCGCCCAGGAACTGCACCAACGCTTGAGAGCAACGCGGCACAGCACCGGCCTGGCAACCGTTTACAGGGTTCTCAAACAACTGCAGCAAGCCGGATTAGTGCGCTGCCGCAAGCTCCCCAGCGGCGAGGCCGTCTATGCGCCGGTGGATCGGGATGAACACCATCTCACCTGTGTGCAGTGCGGTCTTATCCAGGCTCTCCCCCTTTGCCCGATCAGCAGTGGCAGCTTGGGGCTGGGTGCGGTTTTGCTGCAGGGTTTCAGGCCGCTGTTCCACACCTTTGAAATCCATGGGCTCTGCAGCCGCTGCCAGCAACATGAAATCGCAGGGGATGAGTGATCAGGTGGTCGCCGTAGACGATGGGAGCCCACGAATTTCATCTCTACCTCGCCCACTTCAACAACACCACTGACGCCAAGTAGTTGGGCATGTTGCTGATATCTGCGGTTGCCTGATGACTCTCATGGCCACCACTTTCAGGATCGATTTTCCCGAAAGACTTGCTAGCTAGGGCCTTAGGGGGCAGCAGAGCTGACTGCGCGGCCGAACTAGTCGATACTGGCTTGATGCAACTGGTTCCATGACCAGCTCGATCGCCCAACCAGCACTCGGCCTTCAGGAGCTCCTTTCGCTTCTGCGCGGGCGCCAGAGCGAGTGGCGGCAGCGATATCAGTTGCAACGCATCGGCCTGTTTGGCTCCACGGTTCGCAACCAAGCCACCGCAAACAGTGATGTGGATGTCTGGGTGGAACTTGACCCGCTCACACCCTTCGCGACGGTGCACCTCAAAGAAGAGCTGGAGCAGCTGCTGCAGCGCCCTGTTGACCTGGTGCGCTTGCGAGAGCGCATGAACCCGGCGCTACGAGCGGCGATCCTCAAAGAGGGCATCAGCGCGTGAATGGTGATCTGCTTTTACTGCTGACGCCACTGCGACAGGCCAGGGCCTACTCGATGTGATCTGCATGCAGTTCTAGGCAGCCGGGGAAGCTCTAAAGCGATTAGAGAAACTCCGCCCAGGACTTCTGGCGGCCAGCTTCCCTGAGATCGATTGGAAGGGCGCCATGGGATTCCGCGATGTCATTGCGCACCAGTACTTCGATTTGGATGCTGAGCAGGTGCTGCTGATCTACCAGGAAGCCTTGCACGGTGTTCTGGACGCCATTCGCAGCTTGGAAGCACGTAGTCGGCAACCCTCTTGAGCCAACGACGTATTGGCCTCGGCAAGAGGTATTGACAGCGCCGCGATGGGCTGCCGATTCCACTGACAGCCGAGAAGGGTCATGGCCACCAGCACCACAGCCTCCAGCACCAACACTGCCCGCAGCGCGGGTGAGGGCAACGACCAACTTGAGCCGCACACCCACGCCGACGACCCCAACGACGGGGGTGAGGCTGAAGCACGGCCTGGCAGCAGCGATATCTATTCGCTAGATGCAAGCGATCCTGGCCCCAGCGCCCATTAGCCAGCCCCTCAATGAAAGGACGGCCTAAGCGAAGCCGTTAAGGCTGAACGGCGCCGCAGCAACAACCTTGAAAAAGAACTGCGTGGTGTACGGCAGCAGCTGACCCGCTTCTCTGAGATCAACCCGGAGGAATACTCACGCCTGCAGGAGGCAGAACGGCAAAAGCAACTGCTGGAGCAGCAGGTGGAGCTGCGCGAACGGCAGATGGAAGAAGCCTCTGCCAAGAAAGTGGCAACCGTGGCTGCTGAGCGCGATGGTGCCCAAGCCCTTGTGCTGGCCTTGCGCAAGGAACGGCTGCTGGAGCGGGCTTTCTCAGAAGCAGAGGGCCGCACCGGCGGCGACGGACGCGGCACCTTCTTTGATGTCTTTAAGGGGCAGCTAGGGGAGAGCTTTCGTCTCAGCGCCGGTAAGGACGGGAGTGATGTGCTCGAACCACTCGACAGCCAGGGCCAGCCGTTGCTGGGGAATGACGGGCGACCACTAAGCACCGCTGACTTCCTCGATCAGCTGCGTATCCACCCCGTCTACGGCTTCCTGTTTCAACAGCGTGGTGCCATGGGTACAGGTGCCATTGGCGCCGGTGGACTGGGCAACGCAACAGGGGTGGGAGCTGGTGCGGTAGCTGGCGGTGGGTTTGGCGAGGTGCTCAACCCCCAGGCGATGAGTGCCAGTGAGCTCTACCGGGCTGGCTTTGTCACCAACGGCCGCAGCCCACGTCGCTGAGCACAGCCGTTCAGCAAATGGCCAGCCGCTACTACCTGGTGTTCTGGAGCCGCCGCTCGACAGCCACCGTGGTGCCGGCTGCCACAGCTGCTCAGGCCCGCACTAGAGCCCATGCCCGCCATAAGGCGGGTTACGGCACCCTCCTCTCAGCCCGCCAGGCCAATGCGGCCGACCGTCGCTTGATCCGCAAAGGTGCCTGGGTGCGTCGCCGCAAGGACGGCAGCAGCCCCCAGTTCGGCACTGCTGCTGCACGAACAGCGGCAAGACGCCAGCGCAGCCGTTACCGCAGCTGGCTCTAAGCGGTCCTATCGGTGCGAGGCAGTGATGGAGCCCAGAAAGCTCGAGCAGGCGCTAGTGGGTGGAGGGGAGTCGTTAGCAGGAGACCAGAAGCTGCCTGTTGTTATGGCTAGGTCGATCACCATTGGAGCTGCGACTTGTGTTTTTCGCAAAGACCGCGGCATCCTTAGGGTGTAGGTATTGCCATGACCACAGCTCCAGCCGCCACGATCAGCGAAACCCAGCTGCAGCAGATGGCGGCTGAAATCCGGGCTGAGATTCCTGGCGCTGAAGTGCTGTTGTTTGGCTCCCATGCCCGGGGCGATGCGCGCGCGGATTCCGACATCGATCTGCTGATCACCGCCAGCGACAGCTGGTTGCTGCAGAACAACCGCTTTGACACCCTCGGCAAGCTCTGGCGCCGGCTCGCGCACCACCGAATCCCCATTGACCTCCTGCTCTATTCCCAGAGCCAGGTGGCAGAACGGCGGCATTGGCTCAGCCACGTGATCGCGAGGGCCTACCGAGAAGGACGGCTGCTGTATGGCCAACCCTGAGGCCCAGGCCCTGCTGCGGATCGCTCGCCGCGATCTCAAGGCAGCAGAGGTTCTGCAGATCCCGTCCATCGATGAATCCAGCTGGGGCTTTCAGATTCAGCAGGCCGTGGAAAAAGCCCTGAAGGCCTGGTTGTTCAGCCTTGGCGAGGAGCCACCGCTGATCCATAACCTCACGGCCTTGCTGGAACGGGTCGCGGATGCGGGCGGGGATGTCGAGCCCTTTCTGGCTTTAGAAGCGTTCACCGTCTTTGCCGTCCAGTTCCGTTACGACGCTGAGCCAGAGCCGATGGAGCTGGACCGCAGGGACTGGCAACAGCGGGCTGTGGAGCTGGTCGATCACGTCGAGCTGATCGTCCGCAGAGGCTGCTGATCCACCAGCTGGGCGCTGCCAGTGAGTGATGAAAGGGGCCGAGAGACCCCAATGGGGGCCTCAGATAGCTCGCGGTCGATGTTGCGCACCATCGCCTCGGTGGTCTCGCGTGCTGACTGGGGACGGCGGTTTTGCATTCCTCCGCCCTGCTCCCGATCAATACCTCTGCCAATCTGGAGCAATGCCCTGGACGCCCTACGCCGACTGGATCTTTACGGCGGTGAGCACCGGCAGCATCCTGCTGATTGTTTGGCTGGTGCTGCGGCCCAGGCCGTGAAACCAGAAGCCCGCTCGCTTTCAAGGTGGCGGCCCCACCCTTGCAATGGCCGCTCCCCCCAACAGCAGGCCAATGCTGCCGATAGCCTCCTAATCCGTCAGGGCAGCTGGGTAAGACGCCGTCGTAATGGCATCAGTCCCCAGTTCGGCTCTGCTCGCTCTAAGGCCAGTGCCCGCAAGCAGCGCAGTGCTTACCGGGGCTGGCTGTAACGACTGATCAAAGTGTTCCCCTCGATACAACCAAGTGGTTTGCTGGGTGGCCATGGTGATGAGCTGGGTCGCACCGCTAGGTGCGGCCGGCAGAACTGAAAGAGAACGGATGCAGATTTCAACTAGCCAAGGGGCAGAGCGTTGCTACCGCCTGATTGATGGTGGCTGCGAGCCGCACCGTGAGCTCGACACGCAATACAGCAGCCTTGATGACGCGATCGCTGATGCCATAGCCTGGGTAGAAGCGATCACTGAAAGCAACCACCCCGCTGCACTGATCGGCGTGGAGGGGTTGCGTCCCTTGGAGTGGTGTAAAAGCCGAGGCCTGTGATCTGATCGGAGATCAGTGATCAGGCAGCTGCGGCAAATGCAGCTGTTGATTGATCTTGAACCGATTCGCTGGTCTTGTCCAGCTTGGCCATCGACAGTTCCGAGAAGACGCGGCGGCCATCGAGCTGCCATTCCTCCTGCTGCTCCAGCAGCAGCGCACCCACCAGGCGGATGATCGCGGCGTCGTTGGGGAAGATGCCGACGACGCGGGTGCGGCGCTTGATCTCCTTGTTTAGGCGCTCCAGTGGGTTGGTGCTCCAGATCTTGCGCCAGTGCTCCGGTGGGAAGCTGCGGAAGGCGAGGACGTCCTCCCTGGCCTGCTCCATCAGTGCAGCAGCGGCGGGGAAGTTTTCGATGAGCATCGCGATCACCTGATCCCACTGCTGCTCCACGGCCTGGGCATCGGCCTGCACAAACACCGAGCGCAGGGCGGCAGCCACCATGTCCTGACTGCCCTTGGGCACCTTGGCCAGCAGGTTGCGGGCAAAGTGCACGCGGCAGCGCTGCCAGCTGCTGCCCTGGCAACAGCGCGCGATGGCCTTCTTGAGGCCGGCATGGGCGTCGCTGATCACGAGCTGAACGCCTGAGAGCCCGCGCTCGCGCAGACGGCGCAGGAAGGCGGTCCAGAACGCCTCGTCCTCGCTGTCGCCCACCTCGATCCCCAGCACCTCCCGCTGGCCATTGGCGGTGATGCCGACGGCCACGATCACCGCCCTGGAGATCACCTGCTTGCGGGCCTGGTCACGCCCGTGCAGGTACGTCGCATCGAGGTAGACGTACGGGTAGTGGCTGAATTCCAGCGGGCGCTGCAGGAAGGCCTGCACCTGGGTGTCGAGGCCCTGGCAGATGCGGCTGACCTCCGATTTGGAGATACCGCTCTCACAGCCCAGCGCCACCACCAGCTCGTCCACTTTGCGGGTGGAGACGCCGGAGACGTAGGCCTCCATCACCACCGCCCACAGGGCCCGGTCCACCCGCCGCCGGGGCTCCAGCAGCGATGGGAAGAAGCTTCCCGTCCGGAAGCGTGGGATGCGCAGCTGGATGTCACCGGCCGGTGTGGCCAGGAGCCGATCACGGTTGCCGTTGCGGTGGCCCCGGCGCTGATCAGAGCGCTGGTGGCGGTCAGCACCAATGGCAGCAGCGGCCTCGGCCTCGATCAGGGCCTGTAGCCCCTGACGAACTAGTTCAGGAATGAGTTCGCCGGCGGTGCCGCTGCCAAGCAGCTGCGCCAGCTCCGTGGCGGCAGAATCAGAGATGGGCATGGCCTGGTCTCGGGAAGGTGGTAGTGCTCCGACCAGAGTCACAGACCGGCCCACCCATTCCCCCGCAGGGGCTTTGAGGAGGAGACCGTCAGCACCGGCTACGCCGGTGCTGAGCCCAGGGATTTACACCACTTGGCGGGACGCCACCCGTGGAGGTATCCACCACTAAGGGGGGCTGGCGCACCTGCCGTATGCCAGGTCCTTTGCTTTGCCCGTTGCCGCGCTGATGCAGCGGGCAGGTCAAGAGGCTGCGCAGGGTTGCTCAAATGGCCAGCAACAGAAAACCCCCGGGGTGAGCGGGGGATTCTCTGGAGCGGCCGGGCAAGGGAGTGCAGGCGCTCATGCCGGCACCTAACTCACTGGCGCCTGCTTTCACTGTGCAAGAGATCACGGCTGGCGCTGCATGCGCGCAACAAATACTCACTAGCAGCCGCTTAGCCGCTGCTCACTCCTCCTCTGCGCTGCCCAAAGGAATCAGCTTGATCTGCTTGCGGCCGAGCTTGATCTCGAACTCATCGCCTGGCTTGAGGTCGAGCATGGCGGTGTAGGCCTTGCCCACCATGAGATTGCCGTTGAACTGAATCTTGGTGGTGTAGCTCAGCTTGCGGCCACCCTTGCCAGTGCCCCGGCCGGCGCTATCGGTGCCGAGGTTCACTCCCTTGGCGTTTAGCAGCGCCTCGTAGAAGGCAGTGAAGTTGAGGCGCTCGCTGCCATCTTTTTTAGTGCTCAAGTAGCCGCATTCGCGCACCAACTCAGACTTGGAGACGTCGCCTAGCTCCTTGACTTTGGCGAGCAGTTCGGGGCCGGTAAACATGGTGAATTT
>NZ_JAGQDB010000004.1:0-58537 GCF_024346495.1 Cyanobium sp. A1C-AMD
AGTGCCAAGTGTTGAAACAGCTGCTCCACAGCCGGGCACTGCTCAGCGCGGGCCTGGCCCAGCTCTCGGCCTCGCAGGGATGACCAGCCCAGCCCTGAGGGACACCCTGCGCCTCGCTGCCACTGTGACGGTGGTGAACGGCTTCGCCAATCTCACCGGAGTGCCCTTTGCGCTCTACGCCTCCCTAGCGGTGCTGAGCGTCACCGTAGGCAACTACGGCAACACCCTCGAGCTCGGCCGTCAGCGATTGGTTGGCACCGCCATTGGCGCCATAGTGGTGTTCTTCGGCTACCGGGCCTGGGGGCATCTGCCGCTGGTGGTGGCGCTGCCGCTGGCCTTGCTGCTGGCCCGGCTGATCGCCGGCTCGTTGCGGCTCACCGTGGGCTACGGGGTCTGCTGCTTTGTGGTGGTGATGGGCTGGCTGACGCACGACCAGCAGCTCGACAGCTGGATCCCGCTGCGCCTGTTATGGACAGCGTTCGGCATCCTGATGGCCCTGCTCAGCCTGCGCCTTTTCTGGCCGTCTAGAGCCCGGATCCAGCAGCGCGAGGGGCTGCTGCAGCTGCTGGTGGATCTGGGACACACCCTGCTGCAGGTGGTGCAGCACCCGCCGGAAGCGATCCAATCCCAGGCGCAACGGCGCCGCCAGCTAGGGCAGCAGATCCGTAGCCTGCGCACCAGCCTGCAGGGCCTGCGCGACCAACGCCAGGGCGCCCTGCTGGAACTGGGAACACTGGCGAGCGAGCATCCTGTGGCACGGATGTGGGCACTGCTGGACCAGGCCAGCGAGGCCCTGATCCTGGATCTTGACGAGCTGCGGCGCCTACCGAATGCCGACTGGCAGGGCTGGGGCCTACGGGTCGACTACGACGCAGGCCTGGCTTTTGTGCAGGGTGTGGTCGAGCGTTTGCTGAGCTGGCGACAGCAACTGAGCGATTCAACCCAACTACAGCCACCGCCGAGCCAACCGCGTTCGACGTTGTCCTTGGAGGCCCTGCAGTCGCCCGAATCCAAGTCTGCCTACAGGCAGCTAAGTCCAGAGCAACTGCAACGGGTGGCCGCTCAGTTGATGGTGCTCAACCGCATGGATCACACCATGGAGAGCACCGAACGCCAATGGCGAGAGCTTGTGAGCTGAGCACTCAGGCGTTTGGCCGCGACGACCACCAGCGCTCGACGCGATAGAGCAGCACCACCAGCAGCACCACCAGCCAGAACCACAGCTCCGGCGGGTTGGCGTTGAACAGGATCAGCAGCAGCACCACCTCGCTGACCAGCCAGGGAAACTCCTGGCGCAGCAGGGGATTGCGGATCAGGGGAAGGGACGGCGACTTCACAGGGGAACTCATGGAACGGTGTTGGGCTGGCGCAGGGAGGGCTGGTTCCAGCGCAGATCGATCCAAGGGGTGCGGAAGCCGCCGGTGAGGGAGCGCAGGCCCGGAATTACGTAGCTGATCGGCGAGCGCCACTCCACGTAGGCATGGGTCGACACGGTGAGTCCGTCGCGGATCGGGAACACGCCACTCCCGCCCGAGAGGGTCCAGCGGTAGCCGTCCACGCTGGAGGGATCCCGCTCCAGCTCGATTTCACTGCGCATCACCGGACCGTTCTTCGTCAGCGCCTGGGCCAGCTGCGCGTTCCCGGTGGTGGTGGAAATGTCGTCTTCGGTGGCGGGCAGGGTGAGCACCTGCGTCACCTTGCCCACGATGCCGCCGAAGCGGCCGCGCTGGTTCCACTGCGGGACCACCTCCACTGGCAGCCCCAGGGGCAAGCGGCGGGCATCGGCGGGCGCGAAGTAAGCCACCACCCGCAGCGGGCGGTCTTTGGCGCTGGGTTGCTCAGGCCGGCCAATCGTGCCCAGCCGCTGGCCGGTGCCCACGGTCTGGCCAGAGATCACCTGCAGATCCAACACCGTGCCGTCCCGGTCGGCATGCACCTTGCCGTCGTAGGCGATCTTGGCATCGGTCACCTGGATCTGACGCTTGAGATCGTCGATCTGATAGCGGCGCTGCAGGGCCTGGGTCTCAATATTGAGCTTCACCTGCTGGTAGTTGGTCACCACGTTCTTCTCGTTGATTTTCACGTCGTCGAGATTCACGCTGGTGCTGGTGAGCCCCTGCTCCGCCGACACCACCTCGGTCGAGAGCGGGGCCACCACCTCGCGCTGGGCCAGGAAGTCGAGATTGCGCAGTTTGCTGGCGTACGTCGACTGCAATTCCCCGTAGCGACGGCGATCGTCGGAAAACTTGGCCAGAGACGTATCCAGGGCCCGCTTCTCGGTGAGGAGGCGCAGGGCATCGCGCTCGTCGAGCTGGGCGTTATGCCGCTCCAACTGACGCAGGTTGCCGCGCTGCTGGTCGAGCTGGCGCTCCAGCACCGGCAGATACAGCTGCATCAACACCTGGCCGCGCGCCACCGGCTGTCCCTCCTTGACGAACACCTCCCGCACCTGGCCGCCGGCACGGGCGTTGAGGATGCCGGCGTTGTCGGGATAGATCAACACGCCCATGCCTTCCACCTCGGTGGGCACTGGCCAGAACAGGGCCCAGAGCACCAGCACACCGCCCACCCCCGCCAGGCTCACGCCCACCTGGTTGTGGTCGCTGAATCCGTTCCAGCTCGCCTGAAGCCGCTGCAGGGGGCCGCGGGGCGTGGGCGCTGCTGCGGTGGGGCTGGCCTGAGTCATGGAACCCAGTTTGCAGGATTAAATGGCACTTGTCAGTCCCAGCTGCTGCAGGCGCCGCGTTGCCGCAGCTGCCGGCGCGCCCTCCAAGGCGAGGGCCTGGGCCAGCAGAGGCGCCAACACCGGCACCTGGCTAAAGCCCGCACTAAAGCCCGTAAACATCCACAACCCAGGCGCGCCTGCCAGCGGCCCCACCAGGGGCAAGCCCTCACTGCAAAAGGCCACGGCCGCTTGGCGCAAGTAACCAGGCAACGCCGCTAGCGGCGCCCCCCAGGCTTGCGCCGCTAGCTCTTGGCGCAGTTGCTGTTCCACCTCCAAAGGCGGCGGCGCGGGGCCCAGCTCCAGGCCTGGTAGCACCAGGGTGTGCTGGCCCAGCAAGGCCCCTTCTGCCCGGGGCACCAAACCGCCATCCACCAGCCACTCCGGCTGGCTCAGGCCAGCGGCGCGCCGCTCCAGAGCGACCCGACCAAAGCTGACCGGCAGCCAGGCAGCCGCTCGGCCCAGCGGCGCCGGGAAGGAGGCCAGCTGCAGCGCCGCCGCCCAGCTGCTGCGCAAGCGCTGGGGCAGGGCCGGCCAGAGCTGGCGGCAATGAGCGCCTGCCGCCAGCACCAGCTGGACAGCCGGCAGGCTGGAGCCATCACTGAGGGTCAATTCCCAACCTGCCCCAGCCTGCGGCTCCAAGCGCTCCACCCGGCCCGTTTTGCACCTCACTCCGGCCGCCGCCAGCGCCAGCGGCAAGCGCGCCGTCAGCACGGCGGAATCCACCTGGGCGAAGGGCAGCGGCCACCAGGCACTAAGGGGCCGCCATCCGACGGCAGCCCGGTGCAAACGCAAGCGGCAGGGCCGCCAGCCCAGGTCACCATGGCGTTCTTGCAGGAGCCGCCAGCGCTTCGAGGCTCCTGCCGCCAAACGAGCTAAGGGGGTTGGAGCCAGGGGCCATCCCGGCAGAGCGCCATAACTGAGCTCTGAAGCGGAGCAAAGCCCATTAATGGCGGGGGCATCGACGACCGTCACCGACGCCCCCAGCTCCCGCAACGCCAAGGCCAACAGACCACCAGCCACCCCAGCGCCAACGATCACCACATCGGCGGGGGCCGAAACCGTCACACCAGCAGGGTGAAGGAGGTGACGACCTGATGGAACATGTCCTTGACCTTGGCCCAACGAATCTCGTTGGTGCTGGCCGCAAACGTGTATAGCCGGCCGCGATCGAGCACCACGGTGGCCAACTCGTGGCGGTCGCGATCTTCAAGGTGCACGGCATATTCAAGGTCGTAGAAGGTGCGGGGACCTTCCTGCCGCTCCGACGCCTCCACCAGCTCAGCCTGGCGGCCACTGCCCTCAGGGGCAATCACCGTGCGGCGCAGCTGCTCGCCGACCGCCACGGCGCTGCCCAGCTTTTCCAAGTCATTGGTGGGATTCACCTCCGAGATCACCAGGCTGAGGGTTTCATCGCTGTTGATCAGGTCGTGGAACACCACCTGGGGGCCGCCACTCACCTGCACCCGCGTCCAACCGGTGGGATAGAGGAACGCATAGCGCCCATCGGGGCTCTGGAAACCATTGAGCCCGGCTGCCGCAGCACTGCAAGCAACCAGCAGCCCCGCCAGCACCAAGGCAACCAAACGCGGCATAAAGGCGCGTAGGCCAGCCCGATTGCAAAAACCAGCCTGATTGCAAAAAACAGCCATGGCTCAAGGCGCGTTGCGTGGCGCCATTCTGCTGGGCAGCCGAGCCCCCAGGGGTCAGCATGGGTTCCTGATCTCCAGTCTCCCCATGCCACGCCAATCCACCTGGGTGGACCGGCAGCAGCGTCGTCACGACTCCCGCTTCTTCCGCCTGCTGGACGGCTCCTTTCTTTTCCGCCTGGCCCTATCGGGTGCGGCGGCCATGGCGCTGCTGCTGGTGGTGAACAGCTACGCCACCTGCCGCAACAACCGCTGGGCCCCGGGGTGCCTTTGGCGGGATGCGGAGGCCCTGATCAGCGTCGGCAATGTGGAATCGCTGAGCATCGTGACGGCCGCCTTCCTCTACGTGCTGGAGGCTCAAAAACGGCGCCAGCGCGACAACATCGAGGCCTACGAGCTGCTGATGAACTGCAATGCCTCCGGCGTCAAATGGCTGGTGGGGCGTATTTCTGCTCTGGAAATCCTTAACAGCGCCGGGCTCCCAATCGACGGCCAGCAGCTAGCGGGCTTTGACCTACGCAATCTGCAGGCTGCCAACGGCCACTGGCACAACGTCAACCTGGAAGGGAGCGTGCTGCGCCGAGCCAACCTGGCCGGCACCGATCTGAGCGGATCCAACCTGCGCGGCGCTGATCTGCGCGATGCCGACCTGCGCAGAGCCATTTTAGTTGGGGCGGATCTTGAGGGTGCCCTGCTGGAAGGGGCTCAACTTGATGGAGCAGAACTGGATGGAGCACAACTTGATAGGGCCAGCCTCGATAGCGGTGCCCCCAATCCCAGCTGATCGAGCTGGCTGCCTAAGTTCTGAGCAATTGCGGCGGACTGCTGAGCGGCTTTACCCGCCCCCTGGCCAGGCTGATCGACCAGTTCGAGCGCTTACCTGGCATTGGCCCGCGCACGGCCCAGCGGCTTGCCCTGCACCTCTTACGCCAGCCGGAGGAGCAGGTCCGCAACTTCGCCGACGCCCTGCTGGCGGCCCGCAGCCAGGTGGGCCAGTGCAAGTGCTGCTTCCACCTCTCGGCCGAGCCGATCTGTGAGATCTGCCGCAACGAGGAGCGCGGCAACGGCCAGCTTTGTGTTGTGGCCGATTCCCGCGACCTGCTGGCGATGGAGCGCACCCGGGAGTTCAAGGGGCACTACCACGTCCTCTGCGGCTTGATCTCACCAATGGATGGCATCGGCCCAGAGCTGCTGCAGATCCAGCCCCTGGTGAACCGGGTCGACAAGGAGTCCATCACTGAGGTAATCCTGGCCCTGACACCAAGCGTCGAAGGGGATACCACTAGCCTCTATTTAGCCCGGCTACTCAAGCCCTTCACCACCGTGAGCCGCATCGCCTACGGCTTGCCCGTCGGCAGCGAGCTGGAATACGCCGACGAGGTAACCCTGGCCCGGGCATTTGAAGGCCGGCGCCAGGTGGAGTAAGCGCAAAGGTGGCCCTGTCATGACCAGCACGACCCGCTACAGCAGCATCACCCCGGCCGAACGGCTGCCCGAGTGGCTGCGGCGTCCGGTGGGCAATGCCTCAGCCCTGGAAAACGTGCAGGGATTGGTGAAGCAGCAACGGCTGCACACCATCTGCGAGGAGGGCCGCTGCCCCAACCGAGCAGAGTGCTACGCCGCTGGCACCGCCACCTTTTTGCTGGGAGGCCCGATCTGCACCCGCAGCTGCGCCTTCTGCCAGGTGGAGAAGGGCCAGGCCCCTGCCCCGCTCGATGCGGCCGAGGCGGTGCGGGTGGCCGAGGCAGTTGCCGCGCTCCGGCTCTCCTATGTGGTGCTCACGGCCGTGGCCCGCGACGACATGGCCGACCACGGCGCCCACCTATTCACCACCGCCATGGCTGCGATCCGCCAGCGAACACCCGGAGTGGGCATTGAAGTGCTCACCCCCGACTTCTGGGGCGGCCATCGCGACGAACAGGAGGGGTTGGCGGCCCAACGGCAACGGCTGGCCGCAGTGCTGGCGGCGCAGCCCGCCTGCTTCAACCACAACCTCGAAACCGTGGAGCGCCTTCAGGGGGAGGTGCGCCGGGGCGCCACCTACCGCCGCTCCCTGGGGCTGCTGGACGCTGCCCGCGAACTGGCGCCCGCCATCCCCACCAAGAGTGGGCTGATGCTGGGGCTGGGCGAAACCGAAGCCGAGGTGCTGCAGACGATGGGCGACCTGCGATCAGTCGATTGCCAGCGCCTAACCCTGGGCCAATACCTGCGCCCATCCCTTGCCCACATTCCGGTGGCTCGCTATTGGACTCCGGCTGAATTCGAACGGCTGGGAGCCATCGCCCGAGAGCTGGGGTTTGAGCAGGTGCGCAGCGGGCCGCTGGTGCGTAGCAGCTATCACGCTGCCCCTCAACCGACCAGCAATCGATAGGCCGCATCAAGGCGATGGAAGGCCGTCACCTCTCCACCTAGATCGGGGTGGTGATTTTTAGCCAGTCGCCGGTAAGCCCGCCGGATCTCGGCAGGGCTGGCACCGGGCGCCAAGCCCAGTAGTGCTAGGGCTTGCTGGCGAGGATCAGCTGCGCTGGAGGTTGTGCCAGAGCTGCCTGGGCTGCGCCGCAGCAACTCCTCCACGACCCGCATTGGGGCCTCCTCCAGCCACTCCGGAGCGCGCGGTCCATAGAGCGCAAAGGCCGCCCGCACAGCCCAACGCCAGCGGCAATGGGGTCCCCGCAAGGCCTCAACCAGCTCAGAGCCCAGGCCGGGGCAGCGGCGGTTTAGCTCCTGTTCCAGCTCGAGTCGCGGATCCCACCACTGGCTGCGCAACTCCTCCACCAAACCCCGCAAGCCAGCGGGCGGCCCCAGGCGCAGCTCCTGCCAGCGGGGATGGGATGCCATGGCGGCTCCCCAGCGCTCCAGCCGGGCCGCGGTAATCCCGTGGGAAGCGGCGGAGGTGACGCGGCTGCGGGCCCGATTGGGTGACCAGGCTTGCTGGGGCGACCAATCGTGCTGCTGCGACCAAGCGTGCTGGTCCAACTGCTGCCTCAGAGCCCGCACCTCCCGGCGCAGGCTCTCGTTTTCGGCCAGCAGCTCCTCCAGATTGGCCGTAACCGGAGGGGAGGTGGCAGAGGGGCGCCAGTGGCGGGGATCAAAACCCATCCAACCCCCTACCTCAACCCAGGGAGCCATTGTTGCGGAGCACGGAGATGCCAGCAGCGGCATACTTGCTCCAGCGCCGCTCCAAGCCAGTGGCAAGATCCCCCAAACGCCTGCTGGCACCCCTACTGCTGCTGGCAAGCCATGGGCTGCTGCCGTATTCAGTTTTGGCCGAGCCAGCGCCAACAGCCAGCTGGCTCGACATCGACCTCAATCTGCAGGCCCAGCCCCTGGCCAACCCCAGCGGTGGCGAGCGTCAAGGCGCCAGCTGGATGCAGCAACTCACCTTGGGGGCAACACTCAGCAGCGGGCTGGCCAAGGAGCCTCACGAGTGGCAAGAAGCCGACCACTGGCGCACCAACCTGCAGCTGATGCTGTTCAGCGGTGATGCCAACTACGCAGAGAGCCTCGGCGCCGCCTTCCCACTGCAGAGCACGGCCCACCCCACCGGCCTCTGGCTCACCGAAGCCAGCGTGGAGCGTCAGCCAGGCCAGGGCGGTATCGGAATCAAGGCCGGGGTGTTCTCGCTCAATCCGGGGTTCGTCAGTGCACCGGTGCTTGATGCCTACGTGCACTCAGCCCTCAACGACACCCTCAACCTCAGTGTTGACGGGCTGCCAATCAACCCCTACACCGCCCCTGGCCTGCAGCTGAGTTGGCGACCGGAGCCCGCCGGCCGCTGGGGCGAATGGCACTACGGCGCCTTTCTGCTGGATCCCGAATACAGCCTGGCTTCCCTATTCGGCGTCAACCCCGACCAGCAGCGCCTAAACGGCCACCTGCAGATAGTGCAATGGCGTTATGAGCGTTTACCAGGAGCGGCGGCGATGCAAAAGCCAATCCGCGCCGGCGACCAGCAAATCACTCGCCAGCTGCCACCACCCCTGCTACAGATCGCCAGCGGCTACGTGGACAACCGCAGCACAGGCAACCTGGATGGCGCCGCCATGGCCACCCTCACCATGGCGGCGCCGCTACCGCTGGGGCTCGACAACCGCTTCTGGCTGGGCGTAAACGCCGGCTTTGAGTGGGACACCAACCCCATACCCCTGTTTATCGGTGGGGGCTGGCTCAGTCAGGGGCTAGTGCCAGGCCGCCCCCTCGACGTGCTGGCCCTAGGGATCGGCGGCAGCCGCTTCAGCCCCAGCCTCTCGCCTGGCCAAAGCAGTGAAACCGTGCTCGAGCTCAACTACAGCTGGCTGGTGAACGCCAACCTCAGCCTTCAGCCGGTGCTGCAGCTGATCCTCAACCCCGATGGCAGCAACGTCGAACCGATCCTGGCGGCCGGCATCGGCTTGCAGCTGCAGTTTTGAAGCAGCTGCAAGCCGATGCCGGCTTCTAAGTTGATCAACCCAGCCCCAGCCGCCGTCCACTGCGGCGCAACACCTCTGTGCAATCGGCCCGCATCAACAGGCCAGCGCCTCCCCAGATCAGCCGGGGGGCCAAATCGGCAACGCCGGCACCGAGCTCGCGCAGGGGGCTGAAGCCCAGCTGGCGGAAGTAGCGCACCAGGCGGCGGTGCTGGGCCTCGCTGTCGCGGATGGCCAGGATCGTGGCCTGGCGGCAGGGGGTTGCCTCCAGGGCCCAGGCAAAGGTGGCCGCCCAGATCAAGGGTCCTACGGCGGCCGTGTCCTCCCCCTGCACCCGCATCGTGTCGAGCCGCAGGCCAGCGGCCGCAGGCAGGGCCCAGCCCTTCATCTCACCCAGCAGCACCAACCTCTCCCCATCCCTGCGCGCCACCCCCAGCCGCAGGCTCCAGGCCACCCCAGCTGGCCGGCCCACCTGCAGGCGCAGCAACAGACCGCGCCGACTGGCCTCGGCCTCCAGCTCGACCAGACTCGGTGCTGGCAGAGGGCTGATCATGGCCGCCACGGCTCAGCCAGCCGCACCGCCTCTGGGGGCAGGGCGCCGTAGAGATGGGGGAACAGCTCCCCGCCCGTACTGCCGGCGTTCGGGGCAGCCGGCTCAAAGCGCACCTCCAAACCGGCAGCGGCAAGGCGCTGGGGATCAATCGTGAGCAACAACACCTCAGCGGCGGGCAGATCGGCGTAGAAGCGGCTAGCGGTGGCCGGCACCTGGTGCGCTGAGCTGAGGTGGATGAAGCCCACCGATTCCAAAGCCAAGCCACGAGTAGAGCGGCGATACACGCCATCGGCCCGGGCCGCCTGCCACTCCTGCCGAAGCGCCAGGTGATAAAGCAAGCCAGGTGAGCGCCAAGGGGTCCGCGCCGCCCAGGGAAACTCCTGCACGGCCGCCAGCTCCGGAGAAGCCAAAAACCGACCCAGCCAGGCCTGGAGCGCCGCCAACTGCGGCTCGGCATCAAAACCCGCCGGATCCACCAGGCGGAACTGGCGCACGAAGGGCAGCATGGCCCAGTCGGCAAGGGAAGGGCGATCGCCGAGCAACCAGCCTCCTGCCCCCAGTTGCTCGTTCCAGCGGCGCAGGATCGTGAGGCCAGCAAGCCGGTTGGTGCTGGCTGGCTCCCCTGGATAGCGATCTGGGTATTTGAAGCGATCGAGATACTGCTTGAAGGGGCCGTCGTTGGCGGCGATCAGTGAATCCATATCGGCCAGCTGGGCAGGGCTCCAGCCCTCCAACCAGCCGAGGGGGTCGCGGCGCTCCAGGGCCCAGCGCATGATTGCCAGGCTTTCATCCAGCACCTGAGCCCCCAACACCAGCACTGGCACCGTGCCCTTGGCGGAGGCCTCCAGCAGCTCGGGGGGCTTGGCCTTGAGGCTCACCTCGCGCAACTCCAAGTCCTGGCCAGGCTGCAGGCCCGCTGCAGCTAAAGCCAGCCGCGCCCGGATCGCGTAGGGACAGCGGCGGAAGCCAAACAAAATTGGCTGGTGATCAGCCAACGGGGCGCCCACCAAGGTGGTACTCACCCCGCTGGCGGGCTCGCTCCATCTGGCGCTGACGCTCGGCGAAGCGCTGCCGATCAGCGTCGCTGAAGCGCTCGAGGCAGTGGCGACAGCTCACCCCGGCCACGTAGCTGGCCAGCGCACGATCGGCAGGTGAAAGCGGCAGGCCGCAGGCATGGCAAACGCTGTGCTCACCGGGCTCGAGCTGGTGGTTGACGGCTACTCGCTTATCAAACACAAAGCACTCGCCGCGCCAGCTACTTAGCGGCTCGGGGATCTCCTCGAGGTAGCGCAGGATGCCCCCCTCAAGGTGGTGCACCCCGGCAAAACCCTGCTGCTGCAGGTAGGCCGTGGCCTTCTCACAGCGGATGCCACCGGTGCAGAACATCGCAATCGCCCGGGGCTGGCGCTGCTCAACCAGCGGCCTGAGCTCCCGCTCCACCCACTGGGGAAACTCGCGAAAAGTTGCGGTGCCCGGATCAATCGCACCCTCAAAGCTGCCGATCGCCACCTCGTAGGCGTTGCGGGTGTCAATCACCAGGGTGTCGGGGTCGGCGATCAAGGCATCCCACTGCCCAGGGGGCACGTGGGTGCCCACCTCCGAGGCCAGATAGGGACTCACCTGGGGCTCACCCATGGTCACGATCTCGCGCTTGAGCCGCACTTTGAGCCGGTGGAAAGCCTGAATTTCCGAGCGGCTGAACTTGGCTTCCAACCGCTCCAGGCCTGCCACCTGCCGCAGCCGAGCCAGCAGCGCCTGCACGCCAGCATCTGCTCCGGCAATCGTGCCGTTTACCCCCTCAGCCGCCAGCAGGATCGTGCCGCTCACCCCCTCGGCTGCTGCCAGGTCGCCCAGCTCACGCTGCAGGTCTGGCAGGCCCTCAAGGGCGGCGAAGCGATAAAACGCCGCCACCAGCACACTCATCCGCCCACCTGCACGCCGGCGGCGGCCAGGAGCTCCCGATCGGCATCGACGGCTGGATTGGAGGTGGTGAGCAGGGTGTCGCCATAAAAAATTGAATCGGCCCCAGCGAGCAGGCAAAGAATCTGGGCTTCCCGACCCAGCTGCTCGCGGCCTGCACTGAGCCGCACCCGCGCCTGGGGCATCAAGATCCTGGCCGTGGCCACCATCCGCACCAGCTCTAGGGGGTCGACCGGCGGCAGATCTTCTAAGGGTGTGCCCTCCACCGCCACCAGGGCATTGATCGGCACACTCTCCGGGTGGGGATCCAGGTTGGCAAGCACCTGCAGCAGCCCGGCCCGGTCGGCGTCGGTTTCGCCCATGCCGATGATGCCGCCACAACAGAGGGTGATGCCGGAGCGCCGCACCCGGGCCAGGGTCTCCAGCCGCTCCTGGTAAGTGCGGGTGGTGATGATCCGGTCGTAGTGCTCGGGGCTGGTGTCGAGGTTGTGGTTGTAGGCGGTGAGACCGGCCTCAGCTAGGCGCTCGGCCTGGGAATCGCTCAGCATGCCGGCGGTCACACAGGCCTCCAGGCCCAGCTCGCGCACGCCGCGCACCATCTGCAGCATTGCCTCAAAGGGAGCGCCGTCGCGGATTTCACGCCAGGCCCAGCCCATGCAGAAGCGATGGGCCCCGGCTTGCTTGGCGGCCCGGGCCCGCTCCAGCACCGGCTCCACCTCCAGCTCCGGCCGGCCCGCCACATCGCTGCTGTTGTGCAGCGACTGGGGGCAGTAGGCGCAGTCCTCTTCGCAGCCGCCGGTCTTGACGCTGAGTAGGGAGGCCAGCTGCACGTGGTAGCCGGGGTTGGCGGCGCGGTGCACCTGCTGGGCCTGCCAAAGCAACTCCATCAGCGGCTGCTCCAACAGCGCCTGGATTTCAGAACGGGACCAGTCGTGACGCGTGATCAAGGCGAGTTCAGCAGGGTTCGACACCACCAAAGCGGCGCTGGCGGCCCTGGTAGTCGAGCAGGGCATCCAGCAGGGCCGCCTGATTGAAATCGGGCCAGAGCACATCGGTGATGTGGATTTCGGCGTAGGCGAGCTGCCAAAGCAGGAAATTGCTGATGCGCCTCTCGCCACTGGTGCGGATCAACAGATCCGGATCGCACTCACCAGCGGTGTGCAGCTCGGCGGCAAGCTGCTGCTCATCGATTGCGGCAGGATCTAGTTCCCCAGCCACGCAGCGCTGGGCCAGTCGCTGGGCAGCCCGCACCAGCTCGGCTCGGCCGCCGTAGTTGGTGCAAACGTTGAAGTGAATTCCCGTATTAGCTGCCGTGCGCTCGGTGGCATCGGCAATCAGGCGCCGCAGACCCTCTGGCAGTGGCTCAAGATCGCCAAGAAAGCGAATCCGCACCTGCTCCTGCTCCAGGGACTGAAGCTCGCGGGCCAGCACCCGCTCAAACAGGGCCATCAGAAAGCTCACCTCCTCGCCAGGGCGGCTCCAGTTTTCGGTGGAAAAGGCGTAGGCGGTGAGGGCGCCGATGCCCCAGTCGCTGCAGAGCCGCAAGGTGCGCTTAAGGGCCTCAACCCCCTCCCGGTGGCCCATCACCCGGGGCAGGTTGCGCTGCTTTGCCCAGCGGCCATTGCCGTCCATGATCACGGCCACATGGACCGGCAGGCGCGCGGGATCGAGGCCAACCGGAACGGGCTGGGAGGCTTTCGCAGTGGTGGTCGCCAGGGCGCGACTCATCCGCGTGATTCCGGCGTGTCCTTCGCCACGCTACGCCCAACAGGCAAGGCCAGGGCCTGGCTGAGCAGGTCGTGCAGACGGCTACTGGTAATTGGCCGCTCCAGGCGGCCCTGACTCGCCAGCGACAGGGTGCCGGTTTCCTCCGACACAACGATCGCGAGGCACTGATCGAAGCGCTCGGTCAGCCCTAGAGCCGCCAGATGGCGGGTGCCATAGCGGTTGATGCCCTGACGGGATAGGGGCAGGATCACACCTGCAGCGACGATGCGGTTGGCCTTCACCAGCACGGCACCGTCGTGTAGTGGCGTGTCAGCGGCGAACAGGTTGAGCAGCAAATCCACCGACAGCTTGGCGTCGAGGCCAATGCCTGGATTCAAGAAGTCTTCGGGGCGCAGGTCGCTGCCCAGATCCACAACGATCAAGCCGCCCCGGCGGGCCTGGGAAAGACGGCCGGCAGCCTCACTCAGAACCGCCACCGATCCCGACCCCAGTTGATCTTGGCTGCGGCTGCCAAACAAAACTCCGATGCGGCCGGTGCCAAGCAGCTCCATCAGCCTGCGCAGCTCCCCCTGCCAGAGAATCGCCAGGGCGAGGCTGCAGGCCAGCACCAGGGCATCAACAAGCTTGCTGGTGAGCGGCAGGTTGGCGTAGCGCTGAACCACCCAGGCCAGGGCCACCAGCAACAAATAACCCCGTAGCAGCCAGAGGGTGCGGGCTTCGGTGACCCGGCCGAGCACAAGCACGCCCAGGCCGAAGGCAAATAGCAGATCAAGGAGCAAGCGCAAATCAATCAGCCTTAGCAACTCACCCAGTTGCGGCCCGATCACGCGCACTCCAGTCGATTAATTCACCTTACCGATCGCAACCGAGTTGGCAAAACGTCGTAGCGCAGTAGGTCTTCCGGCTGCTCGCGGCGCTGCACCAAATCAGCGACCCCGTCGTGGACCAGCACCGCCGCTGGCCGAGGGATGCGGTTGTAGTTGGAGCTCATCGAGGCGTTGTATGCGCCGGTGGCAAACACAGCCAACACATCGCCACTGCCAGCTGGCGGCAGGGCCAGATCCTTGAGCAGCACGTCGCCGGATTCGCAGTGCTTACCAGCAACGGTGACGGTTTCGGTGGCCTCGGCCGTGGGGCGATCGGCCAACAACGCCGTGTATTGAGACTGGTAGGTGATCGGCCGAGGGTTGTCGCTCATGCCGCCGTCCACCGAGAGGTAGGTGCGGATGCCAGGGATGTCCTTGCGGCTGCCCACCTCGTAGAGGGTGACCCCACCGCTGGCCACCAGGGAACGCCCCGGTTCACAGAGCAGGCGGGGCAACTCCAGCCCCCGCTCCTGACAGGCCGCCGCCACCGCCTCGGCCACGGTGCGCACCCACTCAGTGATGCTCGGCGGATCGTCGCTGGTGGTGTAGCGAATACCCAGGCCACCGCCCACGTTGAGATCAACCACCGGGTGACCCAGGGAGCGGGCCAAGGCCAGGGCATCGGCCATCACGCCAGCTAGGTCGCGATGGGGCTGGAGCTCGAAAATCTGGGAGCCAATATGGGCGTGCAGCCCGGTGAGCTGGGCCCAGGAACAGGTCGCCAGGTGCTGCAGCACCGCTTCGAGCTGGTCGGGATCGAAACCAAACTTGCTATCGAGGTGGCCGGTGCGGATGTACTCATGGGTGTGGCACTCAATACCCGGCGTAAAACGCAGCATCAGCTGCACGGTTCGCTGCAAGTCAGGGGCCAGGGCAGCCAGCAGCTCAAGATCGCGCCAGTTGTCAGCCACAACCGTGACGCCCTGCTCAGCGGCGAGGGCCAGCTCTTCGCGGCTCTTGTTGTTGCCGTGCAGCACGATGCGCTCCGCCGGCATGCCCCCCTGCAGGGCGGTGAGCAACTCGCCAGCAGAAACCGCATCAAGCCCCAGGCCTTCGGATGCCACTAGGGCAGTTATGGCCAAGGAGCTATTAGCTTTGGAGGCGTAGATAGCTAGGGCATGCCCTGGGTAGTGCTCCGCGAGGGCTTCCCGGTAGGCCCGGCAGGTGCCCCGCAGGGTGGCTTCATCGAGCACATATAAAGGAGTGCCGTAATCGCGGGCCAGGTCGCTCAGCAGGCAGCCACCCACCACTAGGCGCCCCTCACTGTCGAGGGCAGTGGTGAGGGGGGTGAGATTGCGATTAGGACTATGGGGATCCCTATCGCGTTCAAAGGGATTCAGCAGCGCAACGGGCTCAGGGGAGGTCAGCATGACTGTGGCCGCGCGGGTCAAGTGAGCATGAATGTAAGGAACTACTTGGCGGCGCTGCACCTGACAGCCCTGTGTCCTGAGCACCTGGAGGCCTGCTTAATCCTCGACCAAGCCAGCCTCGGCGGCCTGTGGAACCGCGCCCAGTGGCAGAGCGAGCTGGCGGAGCAGCGACGCCCCGGGGTGGGTCTTTGGCAAGGGCAGCAGCTACTGGCCTTGGCTAGCGGTTGGCTGGTGGTTGATGAACTGCACATCACCGTGGTGGCGGTGGATCCCGAGCAGCGGCGCCGGGGCTTAGGCCAGCAGGTGCTGAAGGCCCTGCTGCTGGAGGCCGGGCAGCAGGGAGCCCTGCACGCCACCCTGGAAGTAAGCCCGGCAAACACTGCGGCAGTAGCCCTATACCGACGACTGGGCTTCCGTGATGCAGGAGTGCGTCGCGGTTACTACCGCAATGGCGAAGACGCCCTGATCCAATGGCTGCGGTTATCTGACATGAATGATGCGTAGCCATGGTGTGGATAACCGGCTTTTCTTATTGCTAATGACCGGCAATTCAGCAATTTGCATTGTTGCCTTCGAACGCCTTAGAGCCAGCCACCGCAGGGGATCTGCCTTTGATGCGGCGTAAACCACACCTCACCTGTTAACCCTGGTAGCTTGGAAGCACTTGCACCAGGCCTAGGCCCATGTTCGAGCGGTTTACCGAGAAAGCCATCAAGGTGATCATGCTGGCCCAAGAGGAGGCCCGCCGCCTTGGCCACAACTTTGTGGGCACCGAACAGATTTTGCTTGGCCTGATCGGTGAAGGCACTGGCGTTGCCGCCAAGGTGCTGAAGTCGATGGGGGTGAACCTCAAGGATGCCCGCGTTGAGGTTGAAAAAATCATCGGCAGAGGCTCCGGCTTCGTCGCCGTGGAGATCCCTTTCACTCCTCGCGCCAAGCGAGTGCTGGAACTCTCCCTAGAAGAAGCTCGCCAGCTTGGTCACAACTACATCGGCACGGAGCACCTACTGCTTGGCTTGATCCGTGAGGGTGAGGGTGTAGCTGCTCGGGTCCTGGAAAACCTTGGCGTTGACCTAGCCAAGGTGCGCACCCAGGTGATCCGCATGCTGGGAGAAACAGCCGAAGTCGCCGCCGGTGGCGGCAGCGGCAAGGGCTCCACAAAAACACCAACTCTCGATGAGTTCGGCAGCAACCTCACCCAGCAGGCCGCTGATGGCAAGCTCGATCCGGTGGTGGGTCGTCAGAACGAAATCGAGCGGGTAATACAAATATTGGGTCGTCGCACTAAGAATAATCCGGTCCTAATTGGCGAGCCTGGCGTTGGCAAAACAGCCATCGCCGAGGGCTTGGCTCAGCGGATCAATTCTGGTGATATTCCAGACATCCTCGAAGACAAGCGAGTCCTCACCCTGGACATCGGCCTGCTGGTGGCAGGCACCAAATATCGGGGTGAATTTGAGGAGCGCCTCAAAAAAATCATGGAGGAAATTCGCAGCGCCGGCAACGTGATCCTCGTGATCGATGAGGTGCATACCTTGATTGGCGCAGGTGCAGCAGAAGGTGCAATCGATGCCGCAAACATCCTCAAGCCTGCCCTAGCCCGGGGCGAACTTCAGTGCATCGGTGCCACCACCCTTGATGAGTACCGGAAACACATCGAGCGCGACGCGGCCTTGGAGCGTCGCTTCCAGCCGGTCATGGTGGGCGAGCCTTCCGTTATCGACACGATCGAAATTCTGCGCGGTCTCAAGGATCGCTACGAAGCTCACCATCGCCTCAAGATCGCCGATGAGGCCCTGATTGCGGCAGCCACCCTGGGCGACCGCTACATCTCTGATCGCTTCCTTCCAGACAAGGCAATCGACCTGGTTGATGAGGCCGGCAGCCGAGTGCGGCTGATGAATTCCAAGTTGCCGCCGGCGGCCAAGGAAGTCGACAAGCAGCTGCGCGCTGTCCAGAAAGACAAGGAACAGGCCGTGCGCGAGCAAGACTTCACCAAGGCTGGTGAGTTGCGCGATAAGGAAGTAGAGCTGCGCGAGCAGATTCGCTCGATCCTGCAGACCCGCAAAGATGAAGAGCCCGCATCCGAGGCCATGGCCGCTGAGGTCGGTAGTAGTGCACCCGTAGCGGTTTTTGAAGGCGCCGCCGAAGGCGATCGCACGCCCATGGTTACGGAGGAGGACATCGCCCACATCGTTGCCTCCTGGACTGGTGTGCCTGTTCAGAAGCTCACTGAAAGCGAGACAGCCAAGCTGCTGAACATGGAGGAGACCCTCCACCAGCGTTTGATTGGCCAAGACGAAGCCGTTAAGGCCGTGTCCCGTGCCATCCGCCGGGCCCGGGTGGGGCTGAAAAATCCCAACCGCCCGATTGCCAGCTTCATCTTCTCCGGCCCCACCGGCGTTGGCAAAACCGAGCTCACCAAGTCGTTGGCGGCTTACTTCTTCGGCAGCGAAGAAGCCATGATCCGGCTTGACATGTCGGAATTCATGGAGCGCCACACGGTCAGCAAGCTGATCGGCTCCCCTCCCGGATATGTGGGCTTCAATGAAGGTGGCCAGCTCACCGAGGCTGTGCGCCGCCGTCCCTACACCGTGGTGCTATTCGACGAGATCGAAAAAGCTCACCCCGATGTGTTCAACCTGCTGCTGCAGTTGCTCGAAGACGGTCGCCTGACCGATTCCAAGGGCCGCACGGTGGACTTTAAGAACACCCTCATAATCATGACCTCGAACATTGGTTCGAAGGTGATTGAAAAGGGCGGCGGTGGCCTTGGCTTTGAGTTCGGCGGTGGTGACGCGGATGAAACCAACTACAACCGCATTCGCTCGCTAGTCAATGAGGAGCTGAAGCAATACTTCCGCCCCGAATTCCTCAACCGCCTTGACGAAATCATTGTCTTCCGTCAGCTCAACCGCGAGGAAGTCAAAGACATTGCCGAGATCATGCTCAAAGAAGTGTTCGGCCGGATGTTGGAGAAGGGTATTGCCCTATCCGTTACTGAAGCCTTTAAGGAACGGCTGGTCGAGGAGGGCTACAACCCCTCCTACGGCGCCCGTCCCCTACGTCGAGCAGTGATGCGGCTGCTTGAAGATTCGCTGGCTGAGGAATTCCTCACCGGACGGATTGGCGATGGTGACTCCGCCCTGGTGGATGTCAATGAGGACAAGCAGGTATTTATCCGCAAGCAGGCAGCCCTGCCGGCCGAGCCGGAATTGGCTGCGGCTGCAGTTTGAGGAGATTCGGGTCTAGCCCGTACCATCACTTGGGGATGAAAGCAGCAGCGGGATGAGCAACTCCCTGAGCCAACACGCCATCGCACCTGCAGAGGTGTTGCGGGGCCCTGGAGCGTGGCTCCAGGGCATCTCGCGGCTTGCAGCCCTGGGCCAGCGCCCACTGGTGCTTGGTCGCAGCGCCGTAACAGCCCAGCTGAGGCAGCAACTAGTTGCCGACCTACACAAGGCTGGGCTCCAGCCCCACTGCGCCGAGTTGCAGTTCGACTGCTGCGAAGAAGACCTGAAAAAGGTCTCTGCGATTTGTCAAAAGCAAAGCTGCGATGCAGTTGTTGCCATTGGTGGCGGCAAGGTGCTCGATGCCGGCAAGTTGCTGGCCCACCGGCTGAGTCTGGCCTGCATCACCGTGCCCACCAGTGCGGCCACCTGCGCGGGCTGGACTGCCCTGGCAAACATCTATTCAGTTGAAGGTGCCTTTCTGGGCGATGTGGCCCTGGCCCGCTGCCCAGATCTGTTGATCTTTGACCACGACCTGGTCCGCCAAGCCCCAGCCCGCACCTTGGCAAGCGGCATCGCCGACGCCATGGCCAAGTGGTACGAGTCGTCGGTGAGTAGTGGCGCCAGCGGCGATGGCCTTGTGCAGCAAGCGGTTCAGATGGCCCGGGTGCTGCGTGACCAACTCATGCTTGAAGCTGAATTTGCCCTCCAGGATCCCCACGGCGCCGCCTGGGAGCGGGTGGCTGAAGCCTGCGGGCTCAGCGCTGGCTTGATCGGCGGTATTGGGGGAGCCCGCTGCCGCACCGTGGCTGCCCATGCCGTTCACAACGGCCTCACCCAACTGGAGGCCAGCCATGGCCGCCTACATGGCGAGAAGGTGGGCTTCGGAATCCTGGTGCAGCTGCGGCTGGAGGAGGTGCTCGGCGGCAACCAGCTCGCCGGCCAATCCCGGCGCCAGCTGCTGCCCCTGTTCCGCAAGCTCGGCCTGCCGGTGAGCCTGGAGGAGCTTGGTCTGGCTGAGGCAGGCCTGCACCAGCTGCAGCAGGCCTGCGCCTTTGCCTGCCGCGATGATTCCGATCTGCACCACCTGCCCTTTCCCGTAGGGCCCAACGACCTACTGGCCGCCCTGGTGAGCACCTGCAGCAGCGAGCGCCAGCCCGCGTGAACAGGGAGCCCACAGCCCAGCAAGCCCTGGTGGCGGCAGCGGCCAGCAGCCTGCTGGATCCCCAGGGCAGGGCCCTGGCAGCGCAGGTGCAGTGGTGGCCCCTGCCTGAACTCGGCGAGGAGGGGCCCTGGCCTGTGGCCGTGCTGGGCGAAGGGCCACCGGTGTTGCTGCTGCATGGCTTTGATAGTTCCTTCCTGGAATTCCGGCGTGTGGCCCCCCTGCTGGCCAGCGGCGTGCAGCTATTCATTCCCGACCTTTACGGCTTTGGCTTCTGCCCAAGGCCCACCGGCGGCGATTACAGCCCCAGTGGCGTGCTGCGCCACCTGGAGGTTTTGGCGAGGGAAATTGGCAGCCGCAATCCCGCCCCCCTCGGCCTGATCGGCGCCTCGATGGGTGGCTCGGTGGCGGTGGAGCTGGCCCGACGCCTGCCCGAGCAGGTGAATCGGCTACTGCTGCTGGCTCCCGCCGGCCTAACTGGCCGTCCCATGCCCCTGCCGCCCCTGCTCGATGGCCTAGGGGTGCGCTTTCTGGCCCTGCCAGGGGTGCGCCGGGGCCTTTGCCGCACCGCCTTCGCCGATCCGGACGCCGCCGTGGGAGCTGCCGAACTGGAGATCGCATCGCTGCACCTGCAAAGCCCTGGCTGGGCTGATGCCCTGCGGCGCTTTGCCCGCTCCGGTGGCTTCGCCGGCGGCGGCGCCCCCCTGCCCAACCAACCAATCACGGTGCTGTGGGGAGCCAATGACCGCATCCTGCGGGCACCCCAGAAGCGGGCGGCCCTGGCCCTGTTAGGAGAGCGGGTGCGTGAGCTGGATGCCTGCGGCCACCTTCCGCACCTCGACCAGACCTCCACCGTCGCGGCCACCTGGCTCGACGCCCCTTCCCAGCAATGAGCAGCAGCGACGACAAACCAGGCGGGCCGGTGATGCAGCTGCTGGCCAGCGGCCTGCAGCTCTGGGTGCGCCAGCAGTGCCAGTCCATCGGCAGTCTCGATATCCAGCTGCAAGGAACTGGCCTGCAACTACTGCGCGGTCGCCTGGCCGGCGTGCAACTGCTGGCCCGCCGGGTGATCTACAAAGACCTCCACTTCGAGCTGGTGGAGCTAAACAGCGGCCCCATCCAGGTGCACAGCGGCAACCTGCTCAAGGGCCAACCGCTGCAGCTGGAGCGGGCCTTCGAGATCCAGGGCCAGGTAAGCCTCACCGCCGACGGCCTCACCCGCTCCCTCAGCGCCCCCCAGTGGCGCGCTTTAGGCGATGGCCTAGGCGAAGCCCTGCTTGGCATCGTGCCCCTGGTGGAACTGCGCATGTGCCGCGACAACCTGGTGTTTGCAGCCCGGGCCCTCGGCACTCCAGACCTGGTCGAGCTGGCCACCACCGTTGTGGCAGCCAGGGGCAGCATCGAAATCAACTCCGTAGTCGGCAACGTCAGCAGCAGGCTGCCGATGGATCCCAGCATCCACATCAGTGATGCCCGCATAGAAGCAGGCATGGTGCAGCTGATTGGCACAGCCCAGGTGAGCCCTTAGGCCTGCACTAGCCCTGCAAAAGCGGCAACACCAGGGTTACCAGCGAGTAAACCACCGCCGGCACAAACAGATAGCTGTCGATTCGATCCAGGATCCCGCCATGGCCAGGGATGGCATCACCGGAATCCTTTAGGCCTGCATCGCGCTTCATCATCGATTCGGTGAGATCACCCACCAGGGCAAACAGGGCCACCACCGCACCGAGCACCGCACCGATCAGCCAGCCCCAGCTCCAGCCGATCAAGGTGCCGCCGAAAGCACCCACCGCCACAGCACAGGCCACCCCGCCCAGGGCACCCTCCACCGTTTTGCCAGGGGAGATTGGCGAAAGCGGATGGCGCCCCAGCCGGCGGCCGATCACGTAGGAGCCGATGTCGGTAGCAACGATCAGGAAGCAGGCCAGCAGGGTGAGGGCGAGCCCGGCGCTGGCGGGCCAGGGCTGGCCGGCCAGGTTGGGCGCCAGAACGTCGCCGGCCAGGTCGCGCAGACGTATCCAGTAGCTGGGCAGAAAACCCAGGTAAAACAGCCCGAAAATTGAAGCGGCGATGTCGGCGATGGTGCCGGTGACCGGCTGCAACAGCAGCCAGCCGCAGATCACCGCCCCAGAGGCCGGCAGCACCGCTGCGGCCACATCGCCGGCAAACCAACCGCCACCCAGTAAGCCACTGCCACTGGCCAGCTGGGTGGTGACCAGCAGCAGCTGCACCGCCACCAGGGTGGTTTTGGTGGCGGGCCGGATCCCCTTGAACTGGGCCATCCGGAAGAACTCCAGCAGCCCCAAGTGCACGATCACCCCTACGGCCACCGTGAACCACCAGCCCCCAAGCATCACCACCACGAAGCCAAAGCCCCCAGCCAGCCAGCCGCTCAGCAGCCGGGGCAGGGAGGTGGCGGTGCGGGGTTTAGCTGGCTGGGTAGGGGGTATCAACACGCGGCGATCAGGAGGGCTCAGAGCTAGCTGGGCGCTCGGCAGCAATCAAAAACAGTGGTTCGGCCGCAGCCAATTTGGCCTGGCTGCCGCGCCGTTGCATGCGATGCACGGTGGCCTGCACCACCTGCACATCGCGGGCCGCCAGCTGGCCCAGGGTATCGGTGGCATCCACCAAGCCCTCCAGGCTGGCGGTGCTAATCACCAAGCGCCCGCGGGGCACCAGCGCTTCCCATACCGCCAGCAGCACATCACCCAAGGGCCGTCCCACCTCCAGCAGCACCCGATCTGGGTGGGCGGGCAGCTGGTCCAGATCATCTGGCGCAGCGCCAGCGTGAATGTGCAGGTTGGTGATGCCAAAGCGGCGTCGGTTTTGCTCCAACAACTCGATGGCATCGGGGTCGCGCTCAAGGGTATGCACCGCACCCCTGGGCATCAGCCGGGCGATTTCCAGGGCCAGGGCGCCGGTGCCGCCGCCCACATCCCACACCAGGGAATCGGCGCGGGGGCGCAGATGGGCCAGCAGCATCACCCTCAGCTCCATGGGGGTGGGGCTGAAGCCCGGAGCGTCTTCAAAGGCACTATCCGGCAGCCCAGGGGTGACGAAATCCCACTGGTAGGTCGGCTGCTGGGAAGCTTGGCCTAGATCGGCCGCGGCGTTGGGATCCATCGGCCTCCTATCCGGCCACAACCCTCACCGTATCAGCGATCTGGCCTGGCCAAAGGTGCTGCTGCTGCCGCAGCCAGGTAGCCCTAGCCAGATCGATCCGCTCGCCGGGCACCAGCAGGGGTATACCCGGCGGATAGGGACAAAGGGGTTCGGCGGCGATCCGTCCAGCTGCCGCCGCCAAAGCCACTACTTCCGCCGGAGCGCGCCAGGCCTCGGCCAGGGGCAGCTCCGGCTCAGCTACCAGCGGCAGCGGTGGCGCGCTGAAGGGTGGCAGGGGTGGTCCCCCCAGGGCACGCCGCAGGCGCAGCAGCTGGTGGGGCAGGCGCCAAAGCAGCCCAGGGGGCGGCGCCATACCCAAGCAAAAAGTGAGCGCCCCCGGTTCCGGCAACTCCGCGATCACACCCCGCTGCAGCAACCAGGCATCGGCCTCCAGCCCATTGATTCCCATGGCAGCGGTGTGCAGCACCAACCGCAGCGGGTCGTCATTTGCAACCAGGGGCAAGCCCAGTGCACGACAGCGGCGCTGCAGGCGCTCGCCGCAGCGCCATGCCGCTTGCCAGCGGCGCCGGCCTGCCGAGCTGGTGAGGTCATCGAGGGCAGCTGCTGCGGAGGCCAGCAGCAGGGCGCTGGGGCTGGAGGTCTGCAGCCACAGCAGGGCCCGGACCACGGCATCGCGATCAGCCCTGCCGCCCTGCAGCAGCAGGGCGGCGCTCTGGGCCAAACCGCCGCCAGCCTTCTGGCCCGAGAGCACCACCAGGTCGGCCCCGGCCGCCAAGGCCTCGCCGCGGCCATGGGCTTGATCAACCAGGACGGGTAGCCCACGGCCGTGGGCCAATGCCACCAGGGCCGGCAGCTCGGCGCGCTGGCCCTGGTAGCTCGGCGACACCAGCACAAGGGCCGCCAGGGGACCGTCCTGCTCTGCTGCTGCAAGCACCACCTCGAGATGGGCTGGACCCGGAGGCAGCCACAGGCCACTGGCCGGATCGAAGGGCAGGTCAAACAGCACGGGCCGCAGCTGGCCCAGCACGCAGCCGTGCAGCAGGGAGCGGTGCAGGTTGCGGGGAAGCAGCACCCGGCTGCCAGGGGGAGCGAGGGCTAGCAGGGCTGCCTGCAGCAGGCCACTGGCACCATTAACACCAAACCAGAGCGCCTCCGCTCCAAGCTGGGATGCACAACGCCGCTGAGCCTCAGCGACGGCGCCGGTATCGATCAGGGGACCACCCTGCTCCGGCAGCTCCGGCAGATCCCAGCTGCCCGGCCGCTGGCGCAGCAGGCGCCGCAGGGCAGGAGACAGACCCCGACCACGGCCGTGGGCCGGCAGATGCAGCGGCAGGCCCATGGAAAGAGGGATGGCGTTAATAGAGTCTGCTCAACTAGCCGCTGCCGTGACTTGACCAACGCCGAAGCTGCCAGCGAGCTGGGTTACGACCCAGGCAGAGACCTGCGCTGGTTGCTGTTGCGTCCCTGGGTGCTGATAGCACGGCTGCTCGTGGTGATCTGGCAGCTGTCCAGCCTGGCCCTGGTGTTGGTGGTGCAGGGGAACAGCAGCAATGCCCAAGTGCAGCAACGACTGGGAAGGCGCATTCTCACAACGCTCACGGACCTGGGCCCCTGCTTCATCAAGGTGGGCCAAGCCCTTTCCACCCGGCCCGATCTGGTGCGGCGCGACTGGCTCGAACAGCTCACCCAGCTGCAGGACAACCTGCCCGCCTATCCCCATGGGATTGCGCTAGCAACCATTGAGCAGGAATTGGGCGCCCCGGCCGACCAGCTATTTGAGGTATTCCCCGACTACCCCGTAGCAGCAGCCAGCCTGGGCCAGGTATACAAAGCGCAGCTCGCTGATGGCCACTGGGTGGCCGTCAAGGTGCAACGCCCCAATCTGCCCACCATTCTGCGGCGGGATCTAGTGATCATCCGCCTGTTGGCTGTGCTGAGTGCGCCGCTGCTGCCACTCAACCTGGGCTTTGGCCTCGGCGACATCATCGATGAATTCGGCTCAACTTTGTTCGAGGAGATTGATTACCGGCTCGAGGCCAATAACGCTGAACGATTTGCCGATCTGTTCGCCCGCCAACCAGAGGTGACCGTGCCGCGGGTGGAGCGACTGCTATCCAGCCAGCGGGTGCTCACCACCCAGTGGATTAATGGCACCAAGTTGCAGGAACGCCAGGCGCTGGAGGCTCGCAACCTGGACCCCTCGGCCCTGATCCGCACTGGCGTGATCGCCGGGCTGCAGCAACTGCTCGAATTTGGCTATTTCCACGCTGATCCCCACCCCGGCAACCTGTTTGCGCTCTCCGGCAAAACCGGCCCCCTGGGCCATGTGGCCTATGTGGATTTCGGCATGATGGATTCGATTAGCGACAGCGATCGCCTCACCCTCACCGGCGCCGTTGTTCACCTGATCAATCGGGATTTCACCGCCCTCGCTGCTGATTTCGTCAGCCTGGGTTTCCTCAATCCCCGGGCCGATCTCGAGCCAATCATTCCTGCCCTTGAGGAGGTGCTTGGTGGCGCCCTAGGCGACAACGTGGGCTCCTTCAACTTCAAAGCCATCACCGATCGCTTTTCGGAGCTGATGTATGCCTATCCCTTTCGTGTGCCGGCTCGTTTCGCCCTGATCCTTAGGGCAGTGGTGAGCCAGGAGGGCTTGGCCTTGCGGCTTGATCCCAGCTTCAAGATCATCAGGGTTGCCTATCCATACGTGGCCCGGCGCCTGCTGGCAGGCGACACCAGTGAGATGCGCGAAAAACTACTTGAGGTGCTCTTTGATCGACAAGGGCGCCTGCAGCTTGAACGACTAGAAAATCTATTGGCGGTTGTGGAGAACGATTCCACTAGCCCCGATTTGCTTCCAGTTGCGGGAGCTGGCCTGAAGCTGCTGCTGGGTCCAGAAGGCGGCAGCCTGAGGCAACGGCTCCTTCTTACTCTGGTTCAGGGAGATCGCCTGCACACAGACGATTTGCGAGCCCTGATGGGCCTGATGGGACGTACTTTTTCACCTCGCAAGATGGTGAGTGGCATGCTGGCGAAACTCACACTGCAACCCGCTTAAACTATAGAGATGCTTAAACAATGGTCTTAAATAATAGGCTTAAACAATAGATATTTCAGCCAACCTGGGGGATCGTCATCCAGCAGAAGGTAATTGCAGTACCACCCAACAGAACCACCACTAGGGGCCAGGTATCATCAAGGCGATTTAGATGCAGCAATAACGCTTGCTTCTCGGCGGGATCTTCAATCGATTCCATCACGGCATAGCGTCGTCCAATCCATAGAACCAACACAAATGCCGTCAGAGTAACTACGTAAGCAACGACGTACACTTGATCAAGGAAGGTAAGAAAGGGCAAATCAGGCAACTTGTCACGATAGGTTTGCTGTAGGAAAACCAGGGTAAGGAGCACAGTGACCGGGATACTGGCACGAGCATCCTGCTCATCAGGGCGCACCTTAAATACCAACAACACCATGGCCATCAACACGGAGAGGGGCAACAACAATCTCCAGAAAGACGACCACGAAGAGGTGCCATAGGAAATCTCAAAGAGGATTTGGCTGTAGTCATTTTCTTCGCCACCAAGCCCAAAATTCGTAGCGTAGTGGTGCCTGTATTCCGCAATCGACCAGCCGGTATTTAGCCAGCCAATAATGCGAGCGTAGAGACCCATACCACTGTTGCGAATCTCAGGAATTAAACGGAGATTTTGATAGCTAAGCTGGCCGTCTATATCGCTAGCCTCAATCACAAGTGGCAGGCTTATGCTCATGAAAGGATAGTGCCGAAAACTAGCCTTATCTACATAATACCGACCCACATAGGTAAACAATTGATAGTAACTACCATCCGCAAGCCGCGCGGGAACATTGCCCACCGGCCTAAGGCTTGAATCCTTGTCAGAAAGCAGGGTGTTAAGAACAATAAACATACTCGAAATATCTCCACCGCGAGCCTCCACATAGCGCTGCATAGGCTCCTCCCAGCGCAGCCAAACATAGCCATTACTCGAATAGGTTGGCACCGTTAGATCAAGCTCATAATTGCTAGTTGAATACACTCCCACTTCTACCTTGTATTGGGCTCGCTCAAACTCAGCCCGATCCACCCGTTCCTCCCCGGCGCTGAGCTGGTCTCCCCGCATGGCGCTCCACACACCAAGGGCAGGCTTTTCGCCGAAGGGCAAGGTGGTGAGAGCACGGGACGCGGAAGAGAGACGCAAAGAGTCGCGGCTTAGCACTGGGCTCACATCAATGCGCCCGATCCCCAAAATTGCCAAGATGGCCGCCAGAACAACGGCAACCATCGCCAGCACGTTCCAAGGCCTTTGCCTGCGATTACCCATGCCCAATCGCTGCAGTTTGCTGAAGTTAAGTCCGAAAGCCGGTTGGGGGCGAGTGGGCACCGCAGCGGCTTTGGCCTTGACGCTGAGCCTGCCTGCCCTGGCATCAACAGAAATGGTGCTGGGGCAGTCGGCGGCCCTCAGCGGCCCCTCCGGCATGCTCGGCAGCGAATACCGGGAAGGGGCTCTGGCCTATTTCGCCGAAGTGAATCGCCAAGGTGGCGTCCATGGCAAGCGACTGAAGCTGCTGAGCCTCGACGACCGCTATGACCCACCTCTCACCCTGCGCAACACCAAGCAGCTGGTTGAACGCGACAAGGTGTTTGCTTTATTTGGTTATGTGGGCACCCCCACCGTCAAGGCGGTGTTGCCCTTGGTTGAGACACAGAAAATTCCACTTATAGCTCCACTCACCGGCGCCCAGCTGCTACGCCAGCCCCATCGCCCCATGGTGTTCAACCTACGTACCAGCTACCACATGGAAATTGACCGGATGGTCGACTACCTGGTGCGCAGCGGCCGCCATCGCGTTGCGGTTGTCTTTCAAAACGATGCCTTTGGTAAAGACGGCCTCAAGGGATCTCTCAAGGCCTTGAGACGCCATGGCCTCAAGCCAGTGGCCACTGCCAGCGTTGAGCGCAACTCAAACCAAACCGGCGGGGCAGCCAGCATGGTGCAAAACGCCAATGCCAACGCGGTTTTGGTGATAGCGGCCTACCCGAGCTCGGCCTCCTTAAGCCGCGAGATGCGGCGGCGCGGCAGCACAGCCCAGCTGATGAACGTGTCGTTTGTAGGTACCAGCGCCCTGCGGGCCTCGCTGCAAAGCCATGAGGCCAGTGGCATTGGCGTGGCCCAGGTGGTGCCTTTCCCTTGGAACGAAAGGGTGCCAGTGGTGAAGGAATACCAGAAATTAATGCGCCGCCAGCAGGCCAAACCCCAATTCGGCTTCATCAGCCTCGAGGGCTTCCTTGCCGCAAAAATGACAGTGGAAGGCCTGCGTCGGGCTGGGCCGGCACCCACCCGCCAACGCTTTGTGACCGCGCTTGAAACGATGCGCGATTTAGACCTTGGCGGCTACCGGGTGCAACTGGGTCCCCAGGACCACAACGGCAGCAGCTTCGTCGAACTCACCTTCCTGGGTTCCCAGCGCTGGGAACCGTGAGGGCCTAGGGTCTCGGCCACCCAGACCAGTCTCAGCAGATGGCCAGCCTGCCCCTCGACGCCATGGACAGCAGCGCCCTGCCGGACGGCTGGATGTACGCCGACCTCGATGCGAGCGACATCCTGCTGGAATATGCACAGATCATCCAGCCCCCCTACCTAGTAGCTGGTGTGGGCCTGGCCATCGGCGTGCTCTGCGGGCTCACCTTCGCCAAATTGGTAGAAAACAAGCTGGAGGGCTGGAAACAGGATCGCCTGCCCCTGCTTCCGCTTGGCAGTTTTGCGGTCACCCTGCCTTACTTCGGCGTGGTGATCGGCATCACCCTGTTTATTGGCGGCAGCCTGCAGGTATTCGGTTTCTCGGCGGGGGTTGCCCTGCTGGTTTCTTTTGTGTTGTCGATTGCCACAGCTGGCGCCCTGTGGGTGCAGCTGGAACGGCTTATGGCTCAGGTAGAAGCAGGCACCTTCAGCGCAGTCGACTTCGACAACTTCGATCAGTTTTTCTAACTTTACTACTTAAAAAGATATCAGCATGCCTGCGACATAGGCGATAAAATCAAGACAATCACCAAAAGATATATTCATGGTTGCCAATTTTTCACCTAAATTAATTCTAAAATTCCCCAATTAATCTTAAATACTACATCCCACCATCGGCCGGAGCAAAATTATGACAAGTGAGCCTTCAAACCAGACAAGCGCTGGACCCGCCGATATGCTGCGCGAGCGCCTAACCAGCGGCAGGGGACGACTATCGGTAATTGCTGCTACAACAGGCGTCTGGGGAATGGATCTTCTGCTGGTTAATCATCTGCGGCATCGCAGCTTGATTGCTCCAAATCTCAGCGATTTGGTACACAGCATCGACATCGTTGCCACAATTGCCTTCATCGCCGTAACAATCGGGCTAACGGTCAGCCTATTTCGCGGTAAAAACCGCCATCTGTTCCGCTGGGCCCTGGCCTATCTGCTGTTTTCAATGCTTCAGGTGATAGCCAACGTGCTGTCCATGGTTGCAACTGCTGGCAGCCATCAAGGCGGTGGACTAGCAGGATTGTGGGATGTGGCAGCCGTCTATATGGAAAGCGTGCTCGTATTTATGTTTGTCTATATCTTTCTTGATGTCAGCACTCCAGGCGGTGCATTTATTTGGCCCAGCCGACAGGGAGAAGAACCACCCGAACCCCACATCATCGACTACCTGTTTATCTCGATGAACGTCAATTCCACCTACGGACCCACATCTGAAGCCGTTATGTCACGGAGAGCCAAGCTCGTTATGGCTCTCCAGGTTCTTCTTGCCATCGTGATGTTGACCGTACTGATTGCTCGCAGCGTCAGCTCCACCGGCTGAGTCAGCTCAAGCCACCAGATAACCCTCAAGCATGCGTGACTGGGCCCGTACGCCTTCGAGGGCTTTGCGCTCCAGGTTGCGAGTTTTGTCGCGGCTCATGCCCAATTGCTTAGCAATGGCACTGAGGCTCATCGGCTCCGAGCTCTCTTGCGGCTCCCCAGCCTCAATCCCATAACGCATCTTCAGCACCCGCCCCTGCAGCTCCGGCAGTTGCTCCAGCAGCGCTCGCAGGTCGCCCTTCAGGCACTCTCCATCCACTCGCTCCTCCGGCAGTTCCGCATCTCCTGCCAGCAGGTCCAGCAGTTCGGTGTCATCACCGTCGCCCACCTTCGTCTCCAAGCTCACCGGTTGGCGCGCACGGCACAGCAGATCCTTCACCTCTTCTTCTGGCAGTTCCACCGCTTCGGCAAGCTCCGTCACCGTCGGCGTGCGCCCCAGCAGCTGGCTCAGTTCACGCTGACCCTTCTTCAGCTTGTTCAGCGTTTCGGTGATGTGGATTGGCAGCCGGATCGTCCGGCTCTTCTCAGCGATTGCCCGCGTGATCCCCTGCCGAATCCACCAATACGCATAGGTTGAAAATTTGTAGCCACGGGTTGGATCGAACTTCTCAACGCCGCGCACCAAACCGATCGTGCCCTCCTGGATCAGGTCCAGCAGCTCCATATTCCGCCGCGTGTACTTCTTGGCCACACTCACCACCAGCCGCAAATTCGCAGCCACCATCCGCTCCTTGGCACGCCGGCCCGCCTGCAAGCGCTTCTTAAGCAATGGCGCGCTCAGACCAGCGGCCTGGGCCAATTCCGCCTGGCTTGGCTTATTGCCCAGTTGCACCTCCAGCTCCAGCTCCAGCTCCTCTAGACCCACCAGCTCCTGCACCTGGCGGCCCAGCGTGATCTCCTGCTCATGGGACAGCAGCGGCACTCGCCCGATGTCCCGCAGGTAGCTACGCACCAGGTCGCCACCTGATTGGGCCGAGGCAGCACCGGCACTGGGGCTGGAGCCAAGAACGGGCAGGGCGGACATGGCGAGCCGGTTTACGAAACTCTTTGGTTTCGCAAACCTACCATTCTTTTTAAGGGCGAACATGGGTGGCATGGCCACTGAACGGCTGCAAAAACTGATAGCCAACGCCGGGCTCTGCTCCCGTCGACAGGCAGAACAGCTGCTGAATCAAGGCCTGGTGCAGGTAAATGGTGCCGTGGCCCAACTGGGCGATCGGGCCGACACCGAGCGCGATCGCATCACCGTGCGGGGAGAGCCCCTGGCGGCCCGGCCCCAGCCCCTACTGCTGCTGCTCAACAAACCGGTGGGAGTGGTTTGCAGCTGCCACGATCCCGAGGGGCGAACCACCGTGCTGGACCTGCTGCCAGCAGAACTGCGCCACGGCAGTGGACTCCACCCGGTGGGCCGGCTCGATGCCAACAGCCGCGGCGCCCTGCTGCTCAGCAACCAGGGGGAGGTGACCCTGCGGCTCACCCATCCCCGCTACGGCCACCGCAAGACTTACCGGGTGTGGGTGAAGGGCCAACCGGAGGACCGGGTGCTGGAGCGCTGGGCTGCCGGAGTGCCCCTTGATGGCCAGGCCAGCCAACCGGTGGGGCTGGTGCTGATTCAAAGGCGCCCCCAGGCAACCGAAATCGAACTGCGGATGGGGGAGGGACGCAACCGTCAGATCCGGCGCACCGCCGAGGCCCTTGGCCACCCCGTGCTCGATCTGCAGCGGCTGGCAATCGGCCCCCTGCAGCTGGGCGCATTGCCCGAAGGTCGCTGGCGGCGCCTCGATCGCCAAGAATGGCAGCTGCTTAATTCCACGCCCCCACCCTGAGCCCCTCCACCCCGCTGCCACCAAAGCGCCCGCGAGGCCGCCCCGGCCGCTGGTGGCGCTTTGGTGGCTGGTGGCGCCCTGGACAATCAGCGGCCCCAAGTGGGCCTGCCGAGGCTCCGGCTGATCCGTTGCTGGCAGCAGGCCAGCGGCTGCGGCTGCGGCGCGAGGAACGGGGCCTGAGCCTGCGGGACCTCGCCCTGCAAACACGCATCAGCGCGGCAGTGCTGGAAGCCCTAGAGCGAGGCTGGCGCGACCGGCTACCGGAGGCCACCTACCTACGCACCATGGTGCCGCTGATCGAGCGACACCTAGAGCTGCCAGCGGGCAGCCTGGAAACGGCGCTGCCCAGCAGCGAGCAACACCGCCGTTTCCAGGGCCAAAAGCGAGAGCCCCTGCTGCGTCGTTTCACGCCGGGCTCAATCGATGTATTCACCACCTGGCAGGGCACCCTGCTCTACGGCCTACTGACCCTGGGACTGATCTACGCGGTGAACCTGCAGCAGCAGCAACTGGCAGCCCGGGGGCTGCTGGCACTACGGCCGATTTCGCCCCTGCCTGCCGCTGACCAGGCCAAACCGCCGCGGGCTGATCAAGCCCTACTGCAGCTTTATCCCGAGCTGCGCCCCCTGGAGCTGGCCGCCAGGGGCCAGGGGGTTGGGCAACTGCGGCGGGCAAAGCCAAGCCAAATTCCAGCGGCCGGAGTGCTGGAGCTGCAATTAAGCCAGCCCAGCCAGCTCACGCTGGAGAGCGCCAGCGGAGTTCGCACCAACCTGCGTAACAGCAGCGGCAGCATCAGCCTGCCCCTCAGTGGCAGCTTCCGACTCAGCCTCAACCCTCCACCCAGCGCCGGCGATCTAGTGAGCTGGAACGGCTCGCCCCTGCAGCCAGTAAAGGGCCAGCCCGGTCAGTTCAGCTCACCAGCAGACGCAGCCCGGCCGTAGCTCGCCGCCATGGCGCCATAGCCCTGCAGGGCCCCGTCCAGGCTGGCCACCGGCTGCTGCAGGCGCCAAGTCCAGTTGCCCGAGCTGGTGCCTGGGGTATTGAAGCGGGCCCGGTCATCGAGCTCCAGCAGATCCTGAAGGGGCACAACCGCTAGGTCGGCAGGACTGGCCAGGGCCAGCTCCAGCAGCTGCCAGGCCGGCGCCGTGATCGGTGCACCCACCGCCTCGGCCAGCCGCTGACGGGCGTCGTCACCGAGGCTCTGCCACCAGCCAACGCTGGTGGCGTTGTCGTGGGTGCCGGTGTACACAACCCAGCGGCGACCGCGGATGTTGGCTGGTAGGTAGGGATTGGTGGAGTCGCCATCAAAGGCGAACTGCAGGATCTTCATGCCTGGCAAACCGAAGCCATCACGCAGGGCCTCCACCGCCGGGGTGATCACACCAAGATCCTCAGCAATTAGGGGCAGGTGCCTGCCGCGGCGCAGCCAGAGCAAGGCCAGCAACGGCCAGCCTGGAAACCAGCGCCAGCTTCCGTTTTCGGCGGTGAGTGCATCACCGGGCACGCTCCAAAAAGACTCCAGAGCGCGGAAGTGATCGAGCCGCAGCTGGTCAAACAGTTCGAATTGACGCTGCAGGCGGGCCAGCCACCAGCTAAAGCCGCTGAGCAGGTGTCTGGGCCAGCGATAAACAGGGGTGCCCCAGAGCTGGCCGGTGGCCGAGAAGTAGTCGGGCGGCACGCCGCTCTGGGCCGTGAGCGAGCCATCGGAGCGCAGGGAGAACAACGAGCGGTGGGCCCAGACATCGGCGCTGTCGTGGGCCACATAAAACGGCAGGTCTCCCAGCAGCTGCACGCCGGCCTGACTTGCCTGACGGCGCAGCAGCTGCCACTGGCGCTGCAGCTGCCACTGAAGCAGCTGCTCCTGCAGCAGCCAGTCGGCGCGCTCGGTGGCAATTCGCGCTAGGGCGCGGCGCTGACGCTGGGCCAGGGGCGCCGGCCACTGCCACCAGGGCTGGCCGCCTTGGAGCCGACGGATCACCATGAATAGGGCGTGGTCTGGCAACCAGCGCCGTTGGCTGCGCCGCCAGCGGGCAAAAGCCCGTTGCTGCTCTGCCGGCTGGGCGCCCCAGCGGCGGGCCAGGGCCTCCCCCAGAGCCGTACTGCGGGCCGCAACCACAGACAAATCCATCGGCCCGGCCGCCATCGCAGCTCCAGGTAGAGCCTCTAAGTCATGGGGCTCCAGGAAACCCTCCTGCCGCAACCGCTCACCATCCAGCAGCCAGGGGTTGAGGGCTGAGCCGCTAGGGGAGCTGTAGGGCGAACCAGTGCCGTCGGGGGGAGCAAGGGGCAGCAGTTGCCAAACGCCAATGCGATGGCGACCGAGGAGGTCAAGCCAATCGTGGGCAGCCTGGCCAAAGCTGCCGCTACCACCCTTACCGGGCAGGGAGGTGGGGTGCAGCAGCACCCCGGCATGGCGGTGGGCCTGATTCACGAGGCCGGCAGCCGATATCGACTAATGATGGCCTTGGCAAACGCCGGAATGTGGGCTTCGAGCTTTTCTGGGTGGTTACGCCGCAACCAGAGGGCGTTGCGGGTGAAGTGGGAGTCGATAGAAAAGCGGCCATATTCCAGGCCCTTCGGCCCTAGCCGCTGCACCACCAAACCAATCAGGTTGGCAAGCCACATGGGCAGCTTCAGGGCCTTGTCGTAGGCCTCGATGCCCTGCTGCACCGCCGCAAAACGCTCACCACTGGAGGTAACAGGGGCCACGTCAAGCTCCTCCTCCACCAGATCCAGCAGCAGCTGGCCCCTGGGGTTGCGCACCGTGAGCCATTGGCGGCCGAAGGTCGCGCCCATGTAGCCCACCACCAGATCGGCGCCGGCGTTGGTGTAGTCGAAACAGCTCAAACAACTCGGAGCAAATACATCCTTGAGCTTGGGTGTGTCCAAGCCAAAGAAGGGCACCGTTTCCTCGCGGCCGTCGCTGTGGCGGAAGTGGATGCGGAAGTCCTGCATGAACTCGTAGTGCACCACCGTCTCTGGCGAGCTGACGGTGCTGTCGAGGAAGGTCTGCAGGCCCGCTCGGCTGACGTTGTCTACGCAGGGCAAGCCCAGCACGTAGAGCTCGTCGAGGGGCAGGGTGGGTTGCACCGCCCGCAGGGCCTGGATCTGGCAGCCCACACCGATCGCCAGCAGCTTGCGGATGCCGCTGCCGGGCAGCTGCTCCAGCACCTCCAGGTTTGGGGACAGGGTGGGCTTATTCACCCGGGCGCTGAGCACCTCCTCCGGGGTGCGGGCGAGGCGGGGCACGGGCGTGAAGCGATCCTCCTCGCTTTGGCCAACGCAAAGCACCGCGTCGACCAGGCCAGTTTCCAGGGCCCGCACACCGATGCGGCTAACGATCCCGGTCCACTGGGCCCCTTCGATCGGTTGCTGGAGCCGGGCGGTGAGCATGCGCTGCTGCACCCCGAAATAAAGCTCCTCCTCGTTGTCGAGGTCGCGGCTACGGCCATGGGCCGCAGCCTCCATAGCCTCAAAGCGCTGCTCCAGAAAGGCGCAACTGTTTTTCACGTAAGCAACCCAGCGGCTGTCACACAGACCGCACTGGCTGCATAAATCCTTGGCTGGATAGACGCTGCCCTTGGCCAGGGGCCGGGCGCGCTCATGGGGAGCACTTGCAGCCATCAGCGGATTTCCCCATCGCATCTGCGCCGCCACAACCTATCGGGTGCAAGGCGTAGAGGCTTGGGCCAAAGTGGATTGCCGACAAGCCCTTATGGCCCGACGTTCCGCCCCAAGCCAACCCCGCCGGGGACCCACCCTGTTGCGGCTGGGTGCGTTAGCCGTGGGCATGGCCACGGGCGCTGGTCTAATCGGTGTGCTCTGGCCCATAGGCGACCGTGCCACAGAACCGCTGCAGCAGCTGACGCCAGCCGACCTGGCCAAGCCACCTAGCCGCAGCATCACCCTGCTGGTGATCGGCCTCGACAGCGAGCGTCCCGGGGATCCGCTCAACAAGGCCGCTCCCCGTGGGGCAGCCAACGCCGATGCCCTGCTGCTGGTGCGGGTTAATCCCCAGGGGCCCCTGCAGGTGCTCAGCCTGCCGCCCAACCTGGCCGTGCAACTACCGGGCCAGAAACGCCCCCAGAGTCTCGGCAGCCTCTATCGCATCGGCGGCGTAGCCCTCACCGCTGATGCGGTGGGCAACCTGGTAGGCCTCGACTCGGGCCAGCCAGCGCGCTTTTTGGTGCTGGGCCGCTCCAACCTGCGCAGCCTGGTGGATGGCCTCGGCAGCATCGCCGCCAATCCCACCCTGGCTCTTCGCTACAACGACAAGAGCCAGCGCTTCAGCATCAACCTTCAGGGCGGGCTGCAACGGCTCAAGGGCAACCAGGTGGAGCAACTGGTGCGCTACCGCGATCCAGACCGGCCTGAGGAGAGTCGCCAGGACAACCAGCAACTGGTGGTGCGCAGCCTGCTGCGGGAGCTGGTCATGCCGGAACAGCTGGGCCAACTTGCCAATTTGCTCAAATCACTCAACAACCAGGGGGTTGTCACCAACTTGAGCCAGCCAGAAACCCTGAGCCTGCTGGCGGCTGGCCTAGATCAGGCCGAGAGCGTGCAATTCACCAGCCTGCCCCTGGCACCGGCACCCGAACAGGAACAGGAACCCAACAACAGCCGGAGCACCAAACTGAGCCTGCGCGAGATCAGCAGCAGCGCCCCTGAGCCCCTCTGGCCGGCAGCGACGACTTCAACAGCTCAGCAATAGCTCCCATCGCAGGGCCAAAGCAGGGGCCAGGTCAAAAGGCTCCTCCAGGGTTCCCAACCAGGGCAGGCCATCGCCGCGGCGCAGGTCTGGCTGCCAGGGGCCACCGGCCTGCACCAGCCCGGCCAAGGGCACTTGCCACTGGGCCAGCAGGGCCGCCATCGCCGCCGGCAGGCCCGTCTGCAGCTGCTCGGCCGCCAGCAGCAGCAGCACCGGCTGGCGCCAGGCCCCCAGGGACTCGGCCCAGTGGCCGAATCCCTGCAACACCAGGCCGGGATCAAGCGGCAAGGGCACCAGGCCTGGTCCCTGCTCAGCCAGGGAGGCCAGCGATTGGGGCGGTTGCTCAATTGCGAGCGGGTTGCCCCAGGGCAGGCCCAGGGCCAAGGCCAGCGGTGGCCCCGCCTCTGCTTGCAGTGCCGCCACCGCAGCCGCTGCACCAGCTCCCACCAGCACCAAGGGGCGTTGCCGACCAGACAGGGAAAGAGTCATGGATTTTTGTACTAGGTGGGCGGGCTCGCTTCTACCATCAGGTTTCAGCCGACGCGTTAGCGCCCGCCGTGACCAGTTTTCTGACCGCTGATCGCGTGGCACCCCAGGGCAGCGCGAGCCAGTCGAATCACGACACCCGGCGACTGAGGTTGTTTAGTGGCACCGCCAACCAAGCCCTGGCTCAGGAAATTGGCACCTATCTGGGAGTGCCAGATGGGCCGAGGGTGATCAAACGCTTCGCAGACGGCGAGCTTTACATCCAGATTCAGGAGTCGATCCGGGGCTGCGATGTCTTCCTGATCCAGCCCACCTGCGCCCCGGTGAACGATCACCTAATGGAGCTGCTGATCATGGTGGATGCCTGCAAGCGGGCCTCGGCCCGGCAGATCACCGCAGTAGTTCCGTATTACGGCTATGCCCGTGCCGACCGCAAGACCGCCGGACGGGAATCGATCACCGCCAAACTCGTTGCCAACCTGCTGGCTAAATCAGGGGTGGATCGGGTGCTTGCCATGGACCTGCACTCCGCCCAGATCCAGGGCTATTTCGACATCCCCTGCGACCACATCTATGGCTCGCCGGTGCTGGTCGACTATTTGCGCACCCGCGACCTCTGCGAAGTGGTGGTGGTGTCCCCGGACGTGGGCGGGGTAGCTCGGGCCCGGGCCTTCGCCAAGCAGATGAATGACGCTCCCCTGGCGATCATCGACAAGCGTCGCTCCGGTCACAACGTGGCCGAAAGCCTCACCGTGATTGGCGATGTGGTGGGCAAGACCGCAATCCTGATCGACGACATGATCGACACCGGCGGCACGATCTGTGCCGGTGCCCGGCTGCTGCGGCAGCGGGGGGCAACCCGGGTGCTGGCCTGCGCCAGCCATGCGGTGTTTTCCCCACCGGCAATCGAGCGGATGTCGGAGCCTGGGTTGTTCGAGGAGGTGCTTGTCACCAACAGCATTCCCCGCCGCGATGAAGACCGCTTCCCCCAGCTGCAAGTGCTCTCGGTGGCCAAGATGCTCGGCGAAGCGATCTGGCGCATCCACGAGGAGAGCTCGGTGAGCTCAATGTTCCGCTGAGGGCAGATCCGCTGAAACCAGATCCGCTGAGGGCAGTTCCGGTGAAGTTGAGTCGTTTCGCCCGCTTAAAGGCCTTTTTGCCAGCTGCGGCGAGCATTTTGCTCACCCTGCCTTGGGCTGCCACCGCTCCACTGCTGGCCCAAACGCAGCCAGCTCCGCCCCGGCGCATCGGCGTGTGGCTCACCAATAGCCCCAGCCCCCTCTACTACGACCCCGCCCGCATCGATCGGGCGGTGCAGGAGCTGGCCGAAGCGGGCTTCAACACCCTCTATCCAAACGTGTGGAGCCGGGGCACCACCTTCCACCGCTCCCGCCACGCGCCGATGGAGCCGGCCCTGGAGAAGGCCAACCCCAACCTCGATCCGATCTGCCGCTTCACCAAGGCCGCCCATCGCCGCGGCCTGCAGGTGATCCCCTGGTTTGAGTACGGCCTGATGGAGCCTGCCGACGCAGCCGTGGTGCGCCAAAACCCCGATTGGGTGCTGCAGCGCCGGGATGGCAGCACTGAGATGGTCATGCACGGCAAGCCAATGGTGTGGCTCAACCCGGCCCACCCGGGGGTGCGGCAGCGCTTTCTTGGCCTGATCGGCGAAATCGTGCAGCGCTGCAGCGTCGATGGCATCCAACTCGACGATCACTTCGCCTGGCCGGTGGAGCTGGGCTACGACCCCTACAGCCGCGAACTATTCCGGGCGGCCACGGGCCGGGAGCCGCCAAACGACCACACGGATCGGGCCTGGATGCGCTGGCGGCGTCAGCAGCTCACCGCCCTGCTGCGGGAGCTGCGGGGCCAGCTCAAGCCCTCTGGCACGGTGATCAGCCTCTCGCCGGGCCCCTTCCGCTTTGCTTACAACCACTGGCTGCAGGACTGGGAGCTTTGGTCCTTGGGCGAGCTGATCGACGACCTCGTAGTGCAGAACTACGCCCACTCGGTGAAGGGCTTCGAAAAGGACCTCAACCAACCGGCTCTGGTGAAGGCGCGCAGCTGGGGCATGCCTGTGGAGATCGGCATCCTGGCGGGCTTCGGTGGCCGTACCCCAACCATGGCGACCCTGGCCCAGAAAGCCCAGCTGTCGCTGCAGCGGGGCCATGGCGTGATCTATTTCTATTGGGAGGGCCTTTGGGGTTTGCACGCCGGTCCTGAGGGGGCTGCCTACCGCAAAGCTGCCTTTCGCCAGCTGCACCAGAGCCTCAAGGGGGCGCCCATGCCCCCTCCGCCGGTAGATCTGCCGCAGCGGCGCTGATTAGTTTGCGCCCAGGCACTGACTAACCACCTCACCGGTGTTTGGGGAGAGAGATGCTGCCGCCAGCTGCTCAAGGGCTGCGTTCATCGCGGCTGAACGGACTGGTCCGTAGCTCTGCCAACGGCTAAACACCTTGGCCAGGCGCGAGGCTGTGATCGGGTTGCGCTGGTCGAGATCGGCGATGCGAGCTGCCATGAAGCGGTAGCCGGAGCCATCGGCGGCATGGAACACCGCCGTATTACCGGCGAGCCCCCCGAGCACGGCCCGCACCGAATTGGGCGCCGCGGGATCAAAGCGGGGATGTTCCAGCAGGCGAGCCACCCGCTCCAAGCCATCGGCAAAGGGCGCAGATGCTTCTAAGGCAAACCAGGCATCAAGGATCACCGGCTTGTGCTGCCAGCGCTGGTAAAAAGCCTCCACCGCCTGCTGGCGCTCAGCGATCGGATGGCACTGCAAAGCCCGCAGGCCGGCCCGGGCCAGGGTCATCGAGGGGCCGTGCACCGCCGCCGCTGCGGCCGCCGCAACCTGCGCATCACCGGCGGCCACCCGCCAGCTCCACACGGTGCCCGTAAGCAGGCGATCGCCGTTACCAGCGGGCCAGGCCAGGCTCCACTGGGGCGTGCAGCGCTCCAGGGCAGCGCTCAGGGGCACGGCCAAGTCCGCACCAAAACGCTGCTGCAGGGCAAGAAGCGCCGCAAACAGGGCCGGCGGATCGGGCTCAGCGCCAACGGCAACGGCGGCATCTTCGAGCTCTGGCAAACCTGGCAGGGCCAGCAACACGCTGCGGCTGGCCTCGGATAGGGAGGGATCGGCCAGGATCCGGCCGAAGGCATCGATCAGCTCCTCTTCCAGCAGGCCATCGGCGCTGCCTGCGGCGCGGGCCAGCACGGCTTGGCGCAGCAGCACCTGGCCCGCATCCCAGCGGGCAAAAGGATCGCTATCGGCAGCCAGCAGGTGCACCAGCTCGGCGGTGGGCCGGCCCATTTCCAGGATCACCGGCGCTGAAAAATGGCGTAGTAGGGAAAGGGCCGGGGGATGGTGCTGGCGAGGGAGTCCCACCAAGCGCAGGTTCTGCTGGGGCTGGTCGATCACCAGCAGGCGGGTGCCATCGCCAGCTAGCCGGGCTGGGTCTGGTTCTCCCTCGAGACGCACGGGGAGGGATTCGCCGCCCTGACCCAGCAGTCCCAGGGCCAGGGGAATCACCAGCGGCTGCTTGTCGCTCTGGCCGGGTGTCGGTGGGGTGTGTTGTTGAACCTGCAGCTCCAGTACGCCCGTTTCGCCATCCCAGTGACGCTGGATGTGCAGCCGCGGCGTGCCGGCCTGGTGATACCAGCGGCGAAATTGGGCGAAATCAAAGGGCGGCGGCACGGGGGCGGCATCCTGCATGGCCTGCACGAAGTCTTCGCAGGTGGCGGCGGTGCCGTCGTGGCGGCTCACATAGAGCGCCATCCCCCGCATGAACGCCTCCTCACCCAGCAGGGTGTGCAACATACGAATAAGTTCCGATCCCTTTTCGTAGATCGTGGTGGTGTAGAAGTTGTCGATCGCCTGATAGGCATCAGGCTGCACGGGATGGGCCGTGGGGCCGGCATCTTCACGAAACTGGCTATTACGCAACATCGAAACATTTTCGATGCGATTCAATGCCGCACCATGCATATCTTCCGTGAAGCTCTGGTCGCGAAACACTGTTAGGCCTTCTTTAAGCGAAAGCTGGAACCAGTCGCGGCAGGTAATGCGATTACCTGTCCAGTTGTGGAAATACTCGTGGGCAATCACGCTCTCGATCCGCTCAAGCTCGCCATCAGTAGCGGTTTCGGCGTCGGCTAGCACCAGCTTGGAATTAAAGATATTGAGGCTTTTATTCTCCATCGCGCCCATATTGAAGTGACGCACCGCCACGATGTTGAACTCATCGAGGTCGTATTCGAGGCCGTAGCGCTGCTCATCCCAGGCCATCGAGCGTTTCAGGGACGCCATGGCGTGGGCGGTGTAAGACGCATCGCCGGGTTCCACGTGGATGCGCAGGGCCACGGCGCGGCCGCTGGCGGTGGTGAAGCTGTCTTTCACCTCCTCAAGCTGGCCAGCTACCAGGGCAAACAAATAGGAGGGTTTGGGGAAAGGGTCGTCCCAAACAGCGAAGTGGCGTCCGGCGTCGAGGTCGCCGGTTTCGATGCAGTTGCCATTGGAGAGCAGCACCGGACAGCTGGCCCGATTGGCTTCGATCCGCACCTGAAAGCGACTGAGCAGATCGGGGCGGTCGGGGTGAAAGGTGATACGCCGAAATCCCTCTGCTTCGCACTGGGTCGTGAACAGCCCGCCACTGGCGTAGAGCCCTTCAAGGGTGCTGTTGGTTTCCGGGTGGATGCGCACCCGGCTCTGCAGCTGAAAAACCCCAGCGGGAGGCTGGGTGATCACCAGCTGGTCGGCGCTGAGCTCAAAGGCCTCAGCCGGCAGGAGCTCGCCATCGAGACGCAATTCCAGCAGCTCCAAGTCGACGCCCTGGAGCACCAACGGTCCCGACTGGGCCAGCGGATTGGGCACGAAGGCCAGCTGGGCCAGCACCTCGGTGTGGCCGGAGTGGAGCTGCACCGTCAGATCGGTGCGCTCAAGCAGATACGGCGCCGGACGGTAATCGGCGAGGCGCACGAGGGGCATGGGAATTACTTAGTGGTATTGGGCTTAGGAGTAGCGGGCTTAGGGGTGGCGGGCTTAGGAGTAGCGGGCTTCACTGCTGGCTTGGCATCGGGCGACTGCTTGATGGCGTCCTGCACCTTTGCCATCACATCTGCTGGCACCTCCTTGGGGCAGATCTCAGCGGCACCGAGGACAGCCGAGTTGATTGATCCCTTGCGCAGGTCGTCGATGCTGAGCGGCTTAGCTCCCACCTGGCTGATCACGCCATCGTGCTGGCCCTGAATCAGCTGGGCGATGGTTTCGCCAGCAATGCCCACCGCTTTATCGAAGGGCACCCCTGCCCCCCGGGCAATGCAAACGTTTACGGCTGCAATCCGGGTGTAGAGGTTCATTTCCGCCTCAGTGGCTGGAGCTGCCAGGGCTGCTGCCGGGACCAGCAGCAGGGGAAGCACCAGCAGGGGAGCCAGAAAACTACGGGGCATCAGGAACACCGGAAAAGAAAAATTGCTGACTGCATGCTGCTGCATCAAGGCAGGGCGTCGTGCGGGATGGGCGCCCCCGCTTCTTCAACTCTGATCTCGTGGTGGGTTTCGGCCACATCCAGGGCGCCGTTCTTCCAGGAGTAGATCGAACGGGAGCGGTAGCGGTCTTGGTCGACCAGGCGAGTGTGCTCAAGGATGTCCCACTCCTGATAGTGGGATTCAAAAATCAGCTCGTGCTCATCCACCTGGCGGATCTGACTTTTGGTGGGAGCGCCGCTCAAGTAGCCGGAGCTGCGGCTGAGCTGGTGACCGCAGAGATTGGCCTCCATGGTGCCAGTGGGCACGTAGCTGGGCTTTTTCTCGAAGAAGCCAAACTCCTGCTCGGGCCACCAAGTGAAGCGATAGGCAGCATCACCCTCCACCGGCTCACTGAATATCTCCACCCGCAGCATCATGTCGAGCCGCAGCGCCTCCCCATCCTCAAATAAATACAGCCGGCGCGAGCGCCACAGGCCCAGGTTGCGGGCAAACCAGCGCCTTGTATTGCTGTCGAGCTGAATCCTGGGGCGCGGCGCCACTGGACTGGAATTTGAAGGCATGCTCATGACATCCCGGCCCTAGGGCGCACGGCATTGGTTTATTTAGTCATAGCGAAATCGAGCTGCTCTGGCCAATTCCCCATAGGGTTGGCCACGTGAGCGCCGATCACCCCACCACGGCCGCCCAGGTCGCCAACGACGGAGCGACCGAACGCCCCGAACTGAAGCTGCTGCTTGTCGCCACCAGCTACCACCTGGCCAGCCAGGACCTACGCAACCTGATCCAGTTCCTCAAAAGCGAGGAGTGCGCTTTCAAGGTGAGCCTGGAGATCGCCGATCCGGGCCACCAACCCCAGCTGCTGGAGCTGCACCGGCTGGTGGCCACCCCGGCCCTGGTGAAGCTCGACCCCCTGCCCAAGCAGGTGATCGCCGGCAATGCCATCACCCAGAAGCTGCGCAGCTGGCTGCCGCGCTGGCAGCAGATGGAGGTGGTTACGAGCCTGGGCATGAGCCTGCGGCCCGCTGAAATTGATGGCAGCCGCACCAAGCGCGAGCTGCAGTTGGAAGACCAGCTGCTGGTGCTGCGCCAGGAAAACGAAACCCTGACCGAGCGCCTTGGGGTGCAGGAGCGCCTGCTGCGGATGGTGGCCCATGAGCTGCGCACGCCGCTGACGGCTGCCAAGCTCGCTCTCCAGAGCCACACCCTCGGCCAGATCGACGAGACCCGCTTCCGCGACGTACTCACCCGCCGCCTCGACGACATCCAGGAACTCTCCAAGGACCTGCTGGAGGTGGGTACAACCCGGTGGGAGGCCCTCTTTAATCCCCAGCGCCTGGCGCTGGGCAAGGTGGCCGCCGAGGCGATCCTGGAGCTGGAAAAACTCTGGATTGGCCGCGACCTAGAGCTGATCACCGACATCCCCGCCGACCTGCCAGATGTGTTCGCCGACCAGCGCCGCATGCGCCAGGTATTGCTGAACCTGCTGGAAAACGCCCTCAAGTTCACCCCGGACCGGGGCCGGGTGCACCTGACCCTGCTGCACCGCACCGACCAGTGGGTGCAGGTGAGCTTTTGCGACACCGGGCCGGGTATCCCCAAAGCGGAGCAGGAACGGATTTTTCTGGATCGGGTGCGCCTGCCCCAAACCTCCGGCACCACCTCTGGCTACGGCGTGGGCCTATCGGTGTGCCGCCGCATCGCCGAGGTGCACGGGGGGCGCATCTGGGTTGTGTCGGAGCCCGGCGAGGGTGCCTGCTTCCACGTCAGCGTGCCGGTCTGGAGCGGCCAGGTCCAACCCGCCCTGACGCCAAGGGGGCCTGATCGTCGCGGCGCCCCCCACTGATAACAGGCCTGAAGCGCTGCTCTCCTTGACGAAGGGTCCCCCTGCCCCGTAGCTTCCAATACATCAACGCCCTACAGCGTTGTGGCCTCGCCCCCATCGTCTAGAGGCCTAGGACACCTCCCTTTCACGGAGGCGACAGGGGTTCGAATCCCCTTGGGGGTATACATAAATCCAGCTCCTTTAATGCCCAATGGGCAAAAGAGAAGGGTTATTTAGTTCAACTCTTGTTTAATCAGGAATACAACTCCTGTTTAATCAGGATTGGGCGGCGCGGCGTTCCGCCTCTCGCTGCACTCCGCGCAAGTTGTTGGCCAGGTCTTCGCGCAGACGTTGCTCGATCAAGCCAATCGGCATGCCGGGCCGGCCCTGCACCGTGAGCTCGTAGAGCAGGTGGGTGGTTTCCCCAGTGCGGCCGATCTGCCAACAGCCTTCAAAGCGGCGGAAATCACCGCGGCACATGCAAAAACGCAGCTCGCCCGCCTCGATATCTTCCTCAATCTCGAGCTCCACCTTGGCGCTGAAACGCAGCCCACAGAACTGCTGGGTGCCCACCTGCTCCAAACCCACCCGATTGCCGCGGCGCCAAAGCTGGCGGGAGGAGGCCAGGTTGGGAATAAAGCTGTTGAGATTGGCGTAATCGGTGAGCACGGACCAGATCCAGCTGGGATCAAGCGGTAGGCGCAACTGCACCGCCAGGCGCCTGGTGCCCTGGGGCAGACGCTCCATCTCCTGCTGGATGGTGTCGAGGCTGCAAATGGCGGTTGGGGCGGAATTGGTCAAATCCGCAGGCCCATTCGACAACAAATCCGGCTCAGCCAGTTGGCCGGGCAGACCTGATCGGGCAAGAAGCTGCGCCAAGGACGCACGGCGTAAGTGTGCTGGGGCACAAACCTAGCGGTGTCTGCCTGGAATTCGCTGCGGCCGTGTTCCCTATGATCAGCGCGTTTTTGAGGGGACTGAGTCTGCATGCGTGTTTCCACCGGTCGCGCCAACCAGTCCGACAACCGGATGTTCACCGTCGTGGTGGAAGCCTTCGGAGTGAGAAGCCAGCGTCAGGCTGAGCGCCGCTTCACCGTGCCATTCGGCCAACTCCAGGGCCTGATGCAATCAATCGCTCAGACAGGCGGTCGCATCAGCGCCGTTCTCGCAGACGATGGCGCCAGCCCAGCACCCGCCCCCAAAGCAAACGCCGCTCCTTCGAAACCCGCTGCCGTGTCCCACGCCGACGTTCCCGTCAACCTTTACAAGCCGAAGGATCCGTTCGTCGGCACGGTGACCGACAACTACAGCCTGCTGGCGGAAGGGGCTATCGGCCGGGTGAATCACATCACCTTCGACCTCTCCGGTGGTGACCCCCAGCTGCACTACGTCGAAGGCCAGAGCATCGGCATCATTCCCGACGGCACCGATGCCAACGGCAAGCCCAACAAGCTGCGCCTTTACTCAATCGCCAGCACCCGCCACGGCGACAACCTGGAGGGCAACACGGTGTCGCTGTGCGTGCGCCAGCTGCAATACGAGAAGGACGGCGAGACGATCAACGGCGTCTGCTCCACCTTCCTCTGCGACATCGAACCCGGCGCCAAGGTGAAGATCACCGGCCCGGTGGGCAAGGAGATGCTGCTTCCTGAAGACGAGGAAGCCAACGTGATCATGCTGGCCACCGGCACGGGTATCGCGCCGATGCGCACCTACCTGCGCCGCATGTTTGAGCCCTCCGAGCGAGAGAAAAACGGCTGGCATTTCCGCGGTAAGGCCTGGCTGTTGATGGGCGTGCCCACCACCCCCAACCTCCTTTACGACGACGACTTCAACCGCTACGTCAGCGAGTTTCCCGAAAACTTCCGCTACACCAAGGCGATCAGCCGCGAGCAGCAAAACGCCAACGGCGGCCGCATGTACATCCAAGACCGCGTCAGTGAGAACGCCGAGGAGATCTTCTCCTGGATCGAGAATCCCAAGACTCACGTCTACATGTGCGGTCTGCGGGGCATGGAGCCCGGCATCGACGAGGCGATGACCGCCGCCGCCACTGCCAAGGGTTTGAACTGGGCCGAGTTGCGTCCCCAGCTCAAAAAAGCCGACCGCTGGCACGTCGAAACCTATTGAATTCGAGCCCAATCCGCTTCCCCTGCCCGCCCCCAAGGCGGGCTTTTTTTTGGCGAATCCCACACAGAAACCATCACAAAGTGGGCCAAGCGGTGGGCGACGGCGCCAGGCCCGTTAAACCATGGGCACCAGACAGGCACTCATGGGCGCTGTGCTCACCAATCCACTGCGGGTAGGACTCCGCCAGGAGCGGGTTATCCCGCCCCAATGCCTGGTGATTTTTGGGGCCAGTGGCGACCTCACCCATCGCAAGCTGGTGCCGGCGCTGTTTGAGTTGTTTCGCCAGCGCCGCCTGCCCAGTGAATTTGCGGTGCTGGGCTGCGCCCGCCGCCCCTGGAGCGATGAGGAATTCCGCGGCAAGATGGCCGAGGCCATGGCCCAAGAGGTGGCTGAGCACCGGGTGGCCTGGGAGCAATTTGCCGCCGGGCTCTTCTATGAGCCGGTGGATCTGGAGGATCCCCCTTCGGTGGTGCGGCTGGGCCAGCGGCTAGAGGGCATCGACCGGCTGCGGGCCACCCGCGGCAACCGCACCTTCTACCTGTCTGTGTCGCCCAACTTTTACGGCAGTGGCTGCCGCTCCCTGGCCGCCGCCGGGCTGCTGAGCGACCCGAGCCGCAGCCGGGTGGTGATCGAGAAGCCCTTCGGCCGCGACTACGGCAGCGCCCAGGAACTCAACCGGGTGGTGCAGACCTGCGCCCAGGAAAACCAGATATTCCGGATCGACCACTACCTGGGCAAGGAGACGGTTCAGAACATCCTGGTGATGCGCTTCGCCAACACGATCTTTGAGCCGATCTGGAACCGCAATTACATCTCAAGCGTGCAGATCACGGCGGCCGAAACCGTGGGCGTGGAGGAGCGGGCCGGCTACTACGAAAGCTCGGGCGCCCTGCGCGACATGGTGCAGAACCACCTCACCCAGATGCTGGCCCTCACGACGATGGAGGCACCGGGACGCTTCGACCCCGAGTCGATGCGCAACGAAAAGGCCAAGGTGCTGCAAGCGGCGCGCCTAGCCAATGAAGACGAGCCCTGGAAGTGTTGCGTGCGGGGCCAGTACGGGCCAGGGGGATCCAGCACCCGACCAATCGCCGGCTACCGCCATGAGCCGGGGGTGAACCCGGAAAGCACCACGGAGACCTACGTGGCGATGAAGCTGTTCATCAACAACTGGCGCTGGCAGGGCGTGCCCTTCTACCTGCGCACCGGCAAGCGCCTACCCAAGCGGCTCTCCGAGGTGGTGCTCACCTTCCGCGAGGCGCCCGTGCACCTGTTTGATGCCGCTGGCGGCGCCCCCACCCCCAACCAGCTGATCCTGCGCATCCAGCCAGATGAAGGCGCTGAATTCAAATTTGAGGTGAAGGCCCCCGGCTCCGGCATGCGCAGCCGGCCGGTGGATATGGCCTTCTCTTACGACAACAGCTTCGGTGAACCCAGCGACGAGGGCTACGTGCGCCTGCTGGCCGACGCCATGCTGGGCGACCCCACCCTGTACACCCGCAGTGACGAGGTAGAGGCCGCCTGGCGTCTCTACACGCCGCTGCTGGAACTGATCGAGGACGCCCCCTCCCAGCTGCCCGTGTACCCCTACGAGGCCCGCACCTGGGGTCCTGCCGCCGCCGACAACCTGCTGGCCGAAGACGGCCTGGCCTGGCGTCGCCCCTGATTTCTCTTGCCCTGACCCCATCCCGAGTCTGACCCCATGTCGACCCAGCTCACCCTCCAGGCCCCCCTCGCCCTACCCCCCGACCAGGTGCCCGGCTACCTGGAGCGCCTCTGGGATCGAGAATTGGGCAGCTCCCCCGGGGCCGCCACCTTCACCCTGGTGGTGTGGGAGGGCTCCTGGCTGGAGCAGCAGCTGGTGCGCTGCGGCCGGCTCGATGGACCAATCACGGGCCTACTCAATGAAACGGTGCTGGAGGCGGCCCGCGCCGCGGCGGTGAGCTGTGGCTTGCCCCTGAGCACGGCACCGATGGATCCCAAGCTGGCCTGGGCACTCGGCCAGCTTGGCGGCAATCACCACGCCGAAGACCAGCGCGGCCAGTTTGTGGAAGGGGCGATCAGCGCCCACATGCCCCGGCGACTGATCACCCTGGCCCCCACCCTCGACGGCGGCCAGCCCTTAGAAACCCTGGTGGCCGCCTACTGCCCCCTGCCGGAGGAGGGCGCTGGCGGCTCCGCTTGCGGCGACGTGGTGGTGCTCAGGGGCGGCACCGGTGCCCTGCGCCAGAACCTCGATCTGGTCCAACCCCTGATCGCCCCAGACCTGCCCTGCTGGGTGTGGTGGAACAGCAGCCTCGACGAGGCCCCTGAGGTGATGGCGGCTCTAGCCACCGGCGCCCGGCGCCTGGTGGTGGATTCGTCGCTGGGGGATCCGCGCCGCTGCCTCGACCTGCTGGTGGACCGGATCGATGCGGGCCAGCCGATCAACGACCTCAACTGGCTGCGGCTGCGCAGCTGGCGCGAATCGCTGGCGATGGTGTTTGATCCGCCCTCCCGGCGTGATGCCCTCAACCACGTGGTGCAGCTCGACCTAGACGTGGAGGGCAGCAACCCGGTGAAGGGTTTGCTGTTGGCGGCCTGGCTGGCCGACCGGCTGGGCTGGCACCTGATCTCCACCTATGCGGTGGATGGCGACGGGGTGGGCGATGGCATCGGCGCCGAATTCGAGCGCACCGACGGCCAGACCGTGCGCTTCCGCCAGATGCCAGTGCCAGTGGGCGTACCCAAAACCCACCCCGGCGCCATGGTGGGGCTGCGGCTGATCTGCCAAAGCAGCCAGGGCTCACCGCTATGCGTGATCCTCTGCTCCGAATCGGGCGGCTGCATGCGGCTCGAATCGGGCGGCATGGCGAGCATGGAACTGGCTGAGGAGGTGGTGCCCCTGCCCAATGAGAGCGAGGAGATGGAGATGGCCCGCCTGCTCTCCGGTGGCCACGACTCCACCAACCCCCTGCTGGCAGCCGCCGCCCCCCTCGCCGCCAAACTGCTGCCCTAACCCGGCTCCCCTGAATGGCATGTCTGATCGCCGCGCCCAGCAGCGGTAGCGGCAAGACCCTGCTGTCGCTGTGCCTGGCGGCCTGGGCCCGGGCGCAGGGCCTGGGTTTGCAGCCCTTCAAGGTGGGCCCCGACTACCTCGATCCCCAGCTGCTCAGCCGGGTGAGCGGCCACACCTGCCGCAACCTCGATCCCCTGCTGTGCGGGTCCGAGTGGCTGGAGCACTGCTTTAGCTGGCACGGCAGCCGGGCCGACCTGGCGCTGGTGGAGGGGGTGATGGGCCTGTTCGATGGCCGCGGCCCCAGCAGTGAGGGCAGCTCGGCAGCGGTGGCGGCCCAGCTCGGCCTGCCGGTGGTGTTTGTGGTGGAAGCGTCGCGGCAGGCGGGCTCCCTGGCGGCGCTGGTGCGGGGCTTCCGCGACCATGGCCCACCAGCGGTTCAGCTGGCCGGGGTGGTGCTCAACCGGGTGGGCAGCGAGCGCCACCACGCCCTGCTGGCAGAGGCGCTGGCCAGCATCGAGGTGCCGCTGCTGGGGGTGCTGCCGCACCACCCCAGCCTGGAGCTGCCCTCCCGTCACTTGGGCCTGCTGCCGCCGGGGGAGCTGCAAGACCTTGAGCAGCGCCAGGAGCAGTGGGCCGAGCTGGCCGCCCGCCACCTGAACATGGAGCAGCTGCTGCCCCTGCTGGCCCCACCAGCAGCCGAGCCAGGGGCAGAAAATCCGATCCACTGGTGCCTGCGGCAGAGCCCCCACTTACGCCAGAGCCCCCAGCTGCGACATAGCTCCCAGCCCCTGCCGGTGGCGATCGCCAGCGATGCGGCCTTCCATTTCCGCTATCCGGAGGCCGGCGAGCTGCTTGAGGCGGTGGGGCTGGAGCCGCGGGCCTGGAGCCCCTTGGCCGATGAGCCCCTACCCGAGGGCTGCCGGGCGGTGCTGCTGCCGGGGGGCTACCCGGAGCTGCACACGGCCCAGCTGGCGGCGAGCCGGCGCAGCCTGGGCGACCTGGCCCGGGCGGCGGCGGCGGGGCTGCCGCTGGTGGCCGAATGCGGCGGCCTGCTGCTGCTGGGCGAGCAGCTGGCCGATGGCGAGGGGCAGCTGCAGCCGATGGCTGGCGTGCTGCCCTTCAAGGCCCGCAAAGGCTCTCTGAGCCTGGGTTATCGCACGGCTACCGCCACGGCCAATGGCTTGCTGGTGCGGCCCGGTGAGAGCTTTTGCGGCCATGAATTTCACCGCTGGCAACTGGAGTCCCTACCCAACTGCAACAAATCTGTGGCGGCCGGCGACGGGCTGTGGCAGCTTGATGGCTGGGGGACCGCAGCCCGGAGCGAAGGATGGACAGCGCCGAACGTGCACGCCAGCTGGCTGCACCTCCACTGGGCTGGATGCCCGGTGATTCCCTCACGCCTGGCAGCCGCAGCCGCGCGCGCCGCGCCGCTGCCGACGAGCGCCGCTTCGTGCAGCCCCACGATCCCCGGCCCCAAATCCAGCAAGAACGCTGGCGTTTGATCGTGCGCGGCCAGGTGCATGGGGTGGGGTACCGGGCCGCCTGCAAGCTGCGGGCCCAGGACCTTGGCCTGAGCGGCTGGGTGCGCAACTGCTCCGATGGTTCGGTAGAGATAGAAGCTGAGGGCTGCCCGCAGGAGCTCACCGAGCTGCGGCTGTGGTGCGAGAAGGGCCCGGCTGAAGCGGTTGTGAACAGCGTGGCTAGCAGCCAGGTGGCCGCCGCCGGCACCGACTGGTTTGAAGTGCGCCGCTGAAATGACTCAGCTGAACACCCCTCCCCAGCTCGAACTGTGGCTGCTGCGCCACGGGATGACCAGCTGGGCCCGCGACGGGCGCCACACCGGCCGCACCGACCTGCCCCTGCTGCCGGAGGGTGAGGCGCAGGCCCGGGCCCTAGCGCCAGGGCTGGCGAGCCAGCGCTTTGCGGCGGTGCTGGTGAGTCCTCTGCAACGGGCCCGGCGCACCGCCGAGCTGGCGGGCCTGGGGGAGGGCGCCCAGATCTGCCCCGACCTGCAGGAGTGGAACTACGGCCGCTACGAGGGCATCAGCACCGCCGAGATCCGCGCCCAGGTGCCCGACTGGACCGTATGGAGCCATGGCTGCCCAGACGGTGAAAGCTGCCTGGAAGTGGAGCAGCGCTGCGGGCGGGTGATCGCCTTAGCCCAATCCCTGGTGGCCTCCCAGGCCGAGCTGGGCGCCGTTGCCCTGGTTGCCCACGGCCATATCTTGCGCAGCCTGGCGGGCACCTGGCTGGGGCTGGGGGCTGCAGGCGGGGCCCTGTTCAACCTAAATACGGCCACGCTGTCGGTGCTCGGCCACGAGCGGGAACGGCGCACGGTCGTGCGCTGGAATGCCCAGATAACGACCGCACCATGAGTACCAACCTGCTCGGCGAGCTATCAGCTTTTGGTTTGGCGATCGGCTTTTCGCCGCTGCACATCGGCCTGCTGCTGCTGCTCCTGCTCGGCCCCAAGCCGCTGCAGCGGGGCGGGCTGTTTGTGGCTGCCTGGCTGGTCACCGCCGCCCTGGCCATAACCCTGCTGCTCACGGTGGGCCACAGCCTGCTGCTGAGCATGGACAAGGGCAGTGACCACCTCACCGGCCTCGACCTACTGGCCGCCGGCGCCCTGCTGGGGCTGGGGGTGAAGGAGCTGCTGAATAAAAATGAAGAGGGTGCGGGGCCGCCGGGCTGGACGCGCCGCCTCGATCAGTTCTGTGCCCTGCCCCTGCCGCTGCTGCTGGCCATCAGTGCCGGCCTGCAGGTGGCCAGCCCCGACGATCTGTTCCTGTTTGCCAAGTCCGCCAGCAGCCTGCTGTCAGCGGGGCTCGGCCGCGGCCAGGAGCTGCTGGCCACTGGGATATTCAGCCTGGTGAGCGCCAGCCTGCTGCTGCTGCCGCTGCTGGCCCTGCTGCTGGCGGGCCCAGAGCGCATGCTGCCCCTGCTGGAGCGGGGCAAGCAGTGGCTGTTCGCCAAGGGCGACCTGCTGGTGGGCCTGGTGAGCGTGGCCCTGGCGATCTATCTGGGCTGGCAGGGCATCGAGGGCCTGCGGCTGGCCTAAGCAGCCAGAGCTATCAGGGAAGGGATCAGAGATCAGGAATCAGCCTGCAACCAGTCGCTCCAGAGCTGCTGGTCGGCGAGGGCGCTGGGGCCACCACCTGGCGCGCCGGCCTGGAGCGTGACCGCCTGGCTGGCCCGGCTCACGGCCACGTACACCAGCTGGCGGCGCAGCACGGTGTCGCTGGGCCAGAAGACATCGCCATCCACAAACACCTCGGCAAAAGTGCTGCCCTGGCTGCGATGCACGGTGAGAACGGCGGCCGGACCGAGGGAGGCAAAGGCATCTCGCACCAGGAAAAAACGGCGCCACAGCCCCTTGCCGTCCTGCTTGCCGGCGTCCTTGGCCTGTTGGCGTAGGCGGGCCAACACAGCCTCGAGGGCGATCCGGGCCGCCGAGCCCAGGGGCGGCAGTAGCCGCAGGCTCAGCTGGCTATCGCCGGCCTCCACCCGGGCGGTGAGGGTATCGATCACCGGCGCATCAGGCACGCCGAAGTCGGCCAGATCGCAGCGTTCGGGGATGACATCGCGCACCACCAGCTCCCGGTTGGAGCCCAGCAGCATGTCGGGCTCCTCGGCGGCATCCTCGCCCTCGCGGCAGGCGGGGGCCATCACGGCGGCGCGGGTGATCAGCACCTCACCTGGCAGCACCGGCAGCTGGTCGGCCATATCGCCGTGCAGGGCGCGGCGGGCGATCGGCACCAGCTGCTCGAGGGAGCGGTTGGTGTAGCAGAGGATGCGGGCTAGGTCGGGATTGTCGGTTTCGGCGCTGCGGCGCAGGGCGGCCTGGGCGGCCTCAAGCCACTCACGCCGCTCCAGCAGAGCCACCTGGCCGCTGGCATTGCGGATCGGCGGCAACGGCGGCGGCCGGCGGCAGGGCAGGTCGCCCTGGCGCAACCCCGAGGCCAGGCGCAGCACCGGCCCCTGGTGGCGCACCACCTGGCGCAGCTCGGCCCGGCTGGCCCGGCCCAGGCTGAACACCGGGCTCACGGGTTCACCAACCGGCGGCAACTGGGCCGGATCGCCCACAAACACCAGCCGGGTGCGAAAAGGGTGGGCGCAGCGCAAGCTGATCTCCAGCAGGGTGGAGTCCACCATCGAGGCCTCATCGATCAGCACCAGGCCCAGGTGCTCGAGGGCGACGGCGGTTTGCTCGGTTTCCTCGCAGCGCTCGATATCGCGCTGGCGCTTGAGTTTCAGCCGCAGCAGGCGGTGAATAGTGGAAGGAAACCAGGTGGGCGAAAGGCCAGCCCCAGCCAGATAGGAGCGCAGCACCCCCACAGCTTTATGGGTGGGGGCCACCACGGTCCAGCAGAGGCCAGTGGCCTCCACCTGGGCCAGAAAGCGCATCGAGAGGAAGGTTTTGCCGGTGCCGGCGTAGCCACTGAGCACAAAGGGCGTGCCATCTGCGGGCGCCGCCAGCCAATCGGCAAAAGCGGCGGCGGCTGCCTGCTGGTCGGCAGTTAGGGCCGCGGCGGGGTCAACCAACCGCAGTGAACCAGCCCAGGCCCTGGGCCAGATGCAGCGGCGAGCCAGCCAGCACCAAACCAGGCAAGGCCACCAGCGGACCGATCAGGGCGCCGATCAGCACCTCCAGGCGGGTGTGGCCAAGATTTTCCTTGAGGGGCTTGGCGTCCGGTCCCATCTCATTGACGCGGGCGGCGGTGAGGCCAGCGGCGCGGCGCACGCCGGAGGCGTCGTAGAGCACTACAAAACAGAGCACGGCCGCCAGGGCAAACAAGGGCCCCTCAAAGCCCTGCATCCAACCCAGGGCTGCGGTGGTGCCGGTGAGCAGGGCCGAGTGGCTCGAGGGCATGCCACCGGTTTCCACCAGCACCCGCGGATTCCAGCGGCGATGCACCACCAGCTCAATAACCAGCTTGGAGAGCTGGGCAACGCCACAGGCAGCCAGGCCCCACCAGAGCACGCCGTTGTCGAAGACGCCTACCAACATGGGGTTACTCATCGGTCGCGGCTCGTGATGTAGTCGGCCAGGGCAAGCAGGGGCGCGGCACTCTCGTGCCAGGAAGCCAGGGCGGCCTTGGCCTCGGCCACCAGGGCATCAGCCCGCTGGCGCGATTCCTCTAAGCCCAGCAGCTTGGGGTAGGTGGTTTTGTCGGCGGTGAGATCCTTGCCGGCGGTTTTGCCAAGCACCTCACTGCTGGCGGTGACATCGAGGATGTCGTCGATGATCTGAAAGGCCAAACCAATGCCGCGGGCGTAGGTGCGCAGGGCGGCCAGCAGGTCTTCTGAGGCGCCGGCGATCAGGGCGCCGGTGAGCACACAGGCCCGCAGCAGGGCGCCGGTTTTGTGCAGGTGGATGTATTCGAGGGTGTCGAGATCGACGGATTTGGCCTCGCACTCCAGATCCACCACCTGACCGCCCACCAGGCCGGGGGCGCCGGAAGCCAGGGATAGCTCGCCCACCACCGCCAGCAATCGCTCAGCCGCCACGCCTGGGCTGCGCAGCGCCACCATCTCAAAGGCGCGGGTGAGCAGGGCATCGCCGGCCAGGATGGCGTTGGCTTCGCCATACACCTTGTGATTGGTGGGGCGGCCGCGGCGCAGATCATCGTTGTCCATCGCCGGCAGATCGTCGTGGATCAGCGACATGGTGTGCACCATCTCGAGGGCCACCGCCGTGGGCATAGCCAGTTCGCTGTCGCCGCCTGCCAGCTCACAGGCCGCCAGGCAGAGGATCGGCCGCAGCCGCTTGCCACCAGCCAGCAGCGAGTAACGCATCGCCTCCCGCAGGGATTCGGGCCGCTCCGGCCCCAGGGAGCCATCAAGGGCCGCCTCTACCCGCAGGCGGGTCGCCTCCAGATAGGCGGCGAAGTCAAAGGGGCTGGAGTCCGCCGCGGTCATGGAGCTTCGGCCAGAGGCCTCCGTGCTAGCGGGATTCTCTCAGGCGGGGTGGCGCAGGGGGCTCAAGAGCACGGAAGGTTGCGGCCGAGAGCAATGGCTTCCATGCGCATGATCTCCTTGATTCCGTACAACTTTTACTGAAACAAGGAGAGCAGCAGAACATCACCCCCTTGACCCTCATCACCCCAGGGACCATCCAATCCCCGCTCAGGGCACCAGATCGCCCAGGCCGTGCTCGACACCGGCACGGCGGCACCAGGCCACCACGGTGTTTACCAGCAGCATGGTGACGGTCATCGGGCCGACGCCACCGGGCACGGGGCTGATGGCGCTGGCTAAGGGCTCCACCTCCTCAAAGCGCACGTCGCCGCACAGGCCGGTCTCGGTGCGGTGGATGCCCACATCAATCACCACGGCACCAGGCTTGACATGATCGGCGCCGATCATGCGGGGCCGGCCGGCGGCCACCACCAGCACGTCGGCCTGGCGGCTGAGGGCGGCAAGATCAGTGGTACGGGAGTGGGCCACGCTCACTGTGGCATCGGCAGCTTGAAGCATCAGCGCCATCGGCTGTCCCACCAGGATGCTGCGGCCCACCACGACCGCCCGCTGGCCGGAAAGGGCCACGCCGTGGCGGGCAAGCAGGGCCATCACACCAGCGGGGGTGCAGCTACGCGGCCCCGGCTCACCCTTGAGCAGCCGGCCCAGGTTGAGGGTATGCAGGCCGTCGGCATCCTTCTCAGGGTCGATCGCCAGCAGCAGCGGGCCTTCATCGAGGCCGGCAGGCAGGGGCAGCTGCAGCAGGATGCCGTCGCAGGCGGTATCGGCGTTGAGCTGCTGCACCGCGGCCAGCACTTCGGCCGCACTGGAACCAGCATCGAGGTGGGCGCCGAGGCTGGTGATGCCCACCCGGGCGCAGGCCTTCTCCTTATTAGCTACATAAACGCCACTGGCCGGGTCGTCGCCTACCCGCAACACCGCCAAACCAGGCGGACGTCCCACGGCTGCCAGTCGCTCAGCGATCGTCGCCTGCAACCGGAGTTCGATCTCACCGGCCAGCTGGCGACCGTCCATACGGGTGGCCATGGTGCAGAAAGCAAGCACGCCTCCCCAGCTTGCAATCCCGCCCGGCCTAGGGCCCGCTAGCGTTTTGGAATGGTGTTAAGGCGGCTGCGAACCCTGTGGCGGCAGCTATTGCGGCTGGAGCGCCCGCGGCATTCTCCAGGGGTTTGGCGCAATCGTGATACAGCGTCAGTGCTGCTGGTGTGCGCCCTTGTAGCACTGGTATCGAGTTGGCCCTGGTTGGTGGAGCCAAATCTGCGACCCGGCATGGAGGCTCCCTTCACCGCTAAGGCACCGCAGGCGGCAATGGTGGTGGATAGCAACGCCCTCGAGGAGCGGCGCCAGGAGTTGGTGCCTCGCAGCACGGTGCAGGTGGTGGATGAGCAGGCCAACGGGCAGCTGCGTCAGAAATTGGAGCAAGATCTGCAGGCGGTGGAGCAGCAGGCCAAATCAGACCAGCAGCGCATCGAACCGGTGGCAATCACCACCGAGGAGCGCGATTGGCTACGGGGCGCAGGGGGCACCCAGCTCACGGCCTGGGGCCGGGAGGTGCGCCAAGCCCAGCTGCGCATGCTCAGCCAGGGGCTGGCAGCTGGGGTGGCAGAAGGCCAGCTGCTGCAAGCGGCCACCCTGCAGCTCGAGCCCTTGGCATCCCTACCGCGGGGGCTGGGGGCACGGCTTTTGGCTAGCTCCCTGCAGGGCCACTCCAACCTGCGCAGTGATCCAGGCCTGAGCCAGCGACGCATAGAGGCCTTGATCACCCAGCAGGGAATCCCCACGATCAAGGTGCAGCAGGGAGATCTGATCACCCGTCAGGGCGACACGATCAGCCCCCAGGCCTTTGACGTACTCGATTACTTCGGCCTGGTGAACCGGCGGCCTCGGCCCCTGGCCTGGCTTGGTCACTTCCTCGAAGCGCTTGCCATGGCTGGCGTGCTGGTGCTGGTGCTGCGCCGCTGGCGGGCCTGCCTAGAGCCGCGGCAAGCGCTGCTGGCCCTGGGGGCCCTGCTGGTGGTGCAGGGTTGTGCGCTGTGGCTGGGGCCCCTGGCGAGTCCGCTAGTGCTGCTGGTGCCCCCGGCGCTGCTGCTGGCCCAAGGCCTGGGCACCCCCTGCGGCTTGGCCTGGCTGGCGGCAGCCAGCTTCCTGTGGCCGATGCCGATCACGGCCCTGATGGGAGTGAGGCTGCTGGTGGCGGCAGCGGTGGGCAGCGTGGCTGCCCTGGCGGCAGGACGTCAGCGCAGCCGGGCCGAACTACTGCAACTGGCGGTGCTGCTGCCCGGCGCGGGGCTGCTGCTGCAGTGGCTACTACTGCAATGGGGGCTGCAGGGGCCGGGAGCGGTGGCCCAGGTAGACCTCGTGAGCGAAGCCCTGCTGCTGGGCGGGCTGCTGATGGCGGGCCTGCTGCTGGCGCCGCTGGTGGAAACCTTCTTTGGCCTGGTGACGCGGGCGCGGTTGATGGAGCTGGCCGACCTGCAAAGGCCCCTGCTGCGGCGGCTCTCGGTGGAAGCACCCGGCACCTTCGAGCACACCTTGATGATCGCGGGCCTAGCTGAGGAGGGGGCGCGGGCCATCCAGGCCGACATCGACCTGGTGCGCACAGGGGCCCTTTATCACGACGTGGGCAAGCTGCACGGCCCCCAATGGTTTATCGAGAACCAGGGCGAGGGCGCCAACCCCCACGACAGTCTTGACGACCCCTTCGCCAGCGCCGCCATCCTGCAGGCCCATGTGGATGAGGGGTTGAAGCTGGCCCGCCGCTACCGGCTGCCGCGCCCCCTGGCCGACTTCATCCCAGAGCACCAGGGCACCTTGAAGATGGGCTACTTCCTGCACCATGCCCGCGAGCGGGAGCCGGGCGTTGCCGAGGAGAGCTTCCGCTATCGGGGGCCCACGCCCCGCAGCCGGGAGACGGCGATCTTGATGCTGGCCGATGGCTGCGAAGCAGCCCTGCGCTCCCTGCAGCCCGGTACTAGCGAAAGCGAGGCTCGCCAGATGGTGCGTCGGATCATCGAAGCCCGCCAGGACGACAACCAGCTAGCCGAAAGCGGCATCAGTCGGGCCGAACTGGAACTACTGATCCGGGCCTTCGTGCGGGTGTGGCGGCGGATGCGCCACCGGCGGATCGCCTACCCGATCCCAGCCAGAAAGGGCTATAGCGCCTAGGGCGGCTCCTCAAATTCCTTCCAGGCCTCGAGCAGGGTGTAGGCCGCCAGTTTGCGCCGCCAAACGTCTACCGCGCCGCCCTGATCTGGATGCCACTTGGGCAGGTTGCGGCGCCAGGCTGAGCGCACCACAGCCCAGGCACTGCCTGGCTCGACTCCAAGTTCGGCGCAGGCCCGCTCGTAGGCATCGGCCGGGCGTTCCGGAGCCGCTGCAGCCTGCGAAACCGACCTCCTCAGCAGCAGCCACAGACAGCGCAGCAGCCCATTGGCAATTAGCAAGACACCCACCCCGGCGAATATCGCCGGCGACCAGAGCATGCGCAGGCTGTCGGCAGCGAGCTTGGAGTTGCC